>JASHTE010000236.1 GCA_030040695.1 Vulcanimicrobiota bacterium
CGAAGCGATGCTCGGCCATGCCTACGAGCTGCGGGGCGTTGTGGAGACAGGGGCGGGGCGCGGAGGCACGCTCGGCTTTCCCACCGCGAACCTGCGCCTTCCACAGAAGCTCTTGCCGAAGGACGGCGTCTACTCCGGCGTGGCGCGCCACGACGGGCGTGATTACGCCGCGCTCATCTCGATCGGCATGAATCCGCAGTTTGAGGGCAAAGAGCGGAGCGTGGAGGCGTGGATGCGCGACTTTCGCGGCACCATTTATGGGCACGAGTTGGCACTGCGGGAGCTGCGGTTCGTGCGGGCCCAGAAAGCGTTTGCGAGCGTTGAGGAGCTCGTCGCTCAAATGCATCGCGACGCGGAAGCCGTCGCCTATCCGAGCTTCGCATGAGAAAAGCACTCGCGTTGGTCTTGCTGAGCGCGCTCGTGGCCTGTGGCTCCGCGGGGAAGGGCGGCGTTCGCGCCGGTGACGTGGCGCCGCAGTGGAGCGATCCGCTTGTGAACGGCGCCACGTTTTCGTATGCTTCGCTCAAAGGCTCGCCGGTCTATCTCAACTTTTTTGCAAGCTGGTGTCCGCCGTGCAACGTCGAGGCGCCGGGCATCGAGACGCTGCAACAGCGCTACGCGTCACGAGGATTGCATGTCGTCGGTATCGACGAGGAGGAGAACGCTTCGACGGCGCGTGGCTTCGCGCAGAAATATCACCTGACGTATCCGATCGTCGTGGACTCGGATACGCTGGAGAACCTCTATCACGTCAACGGCTTGCCCGTGCACGTCTTCATCAGGCGCGACGGCACGATCTACGAGAACGTCGCCGGCGAGATGTCGCAGGCCGAAATCGAATCAGCGGTAAAGGCGATTCTCTAAGCGACGTTCGAGTTTCGCCTCACCCACGCGGTGAAGGCTGTTTCTGAGAGCGTACCGGACGCGGCGCCGAGGATCGCATGGAGAAGATCGTCGTCCGATGCGCCAAGTACGTAGCCGTTCTCTCCCAGGAAAAGCTCGAGGAGCACGGCACCGACACGCTTGTTTCCGTCGATGAACGGGTGATTCTTGATGATGCCGAGGGCGTAGAGTGACGCAAGCGCGGGAATGTCAGGATCGGCGTACGCCGCTGCGTTTCGAGGACGTGCGAGAGCAGACGAGAGCAGGCCTTCATCGCGTATGCCGGCGCTGCCGCCATGCTCCGCGATCTGGGCTTCGTGGATTGCGAGAACAACGTCCTCGCGCAGCCATTTCGGCTCGCTACTTCGCGAGCTCACGGAGAACCGCGCGCCGCTTCTTCATGGTTCTCTCGGCCGAGCTCATCTGCTGGGCGAAGTCCGGATCATACGGTGTTACGCGGAACCCGTCAGGTGACTCCGTGAGGTACAGGAGGTCGCCTGCATCGGCATTAAGGCGAGCCAAAATCTCCTTGGGCAGGATGACTCCGACCGAGTTTCCTATTTTGGTGAGCTTCAGGGTGGTCATCCGAGGCCTCCAGCGTTATGACGGATGTTATAACGCATCCTACCGTAGCACGCCTCGGCCCGAAGCGCAATATCCCCGCGCTAAAAGATAAGCCGTGGCTACGATGTACCCCGTGCAATCGTCAAGCATTGAGGCAGTCGGCTATGACGAGGCCACGTTGAAGCTATACGTCAAGTTCCTTGAATCAGGTGAGACCTACGTTTACGATGGTGTACGCCGCGAGGTTTTCGTGGAGTTTATGCTGGCGGAATCAAAGGGGCATTACTTTAATAGCCAGATTCGCAAGCGCTATCGATACGAGCGACTTTAGGAAATCAGGTTGACAAATCCGCGGACGCGTGAGTATTCTGGATAAAGATTCCTCGTTAGGTGAGGCGTCTGCGTGAAGATACGCCGCTGCCCGGAAAGGTCGAGAGACCCCAATGGGTTGACCAGGCACCGCCGAATCAAGGCGGTACCTAATGCGGCTGGGAGTTCAACTCCCTATGGTGCGCAGTGCTAAAGCTCGACGTTGAGGGAGCCGGGCCCGCACGGGCGCGTGTTTTCGTCGGCTGTCGTGTGCGAGGAATGCCACGACACTTTTTGTTTACGGACGGGCAACGAGCGATGAAGCACGCACTGAAGGTCGGCGTCCTGATTGTGGGGATTACCCTCACGCTTTCATCCTATTGCTGGGCGCAGACGGCGACGCCCTCGCCGAGCCCGACACCGGCTGCCAAGGGATTCGCGCTCCACGCGAACGGCTCGACCGTGTTCGTTGGACAGCAGACCGGTGGGCCGGGAACGCAGCCCGCTGAAGGGCCGGGCTTCGCGGCGGGCTCACCGCTCTCGCCGAACACGCCGTACGATCTGTGGTCGTCGGCGGCGATGACGCCTGGATACGCCGGCATCTTTCAAACGGAAGTCAGCGGGCAGTACACCGGGACGCGACTCTACGGTGGAGCGACACTCGGCTTGGGCATCGTCGACGGCAGCGTGACGAACGCAGCGTACTGGGGCGAGAATCTCCTACCGACGCTCAATCCGCATCTCGGCTCGACGGCGCTTCCCTATCGCATCGTCTTCCCGACGCACGCGGGAGAGGACGACGCGAGCGCCTGGCGCTTGAGTCTCCTCGGCGCGAACATCGGAGCGAACGACGGCTCGTGGTCGCTGCGCGGCGGATACTTCGATCTGCAGCAATCGCTCAGCTTCGTCTTCGTGCAGCCGCCCCTCACGAACGTAACGCCGAGCATCGGGCTTGCTCCGGCGGAGTCGCTCGGCGACGGTCCGCCGGCGCTCTCTGCGTGGCCGTCGCCGGAGCCAGGCCTGCCGCTGAGCGGTCTCGACGGCACTGCGCGCAGCGGCAACACGTCGTTCGAGGTGACTGACGCCTCGTTGCCGGCGCTTCCACAGACGGCGGTGCACCTGCACATGGCCTCGGCTGCGATGCAAGGCGCGAATCATTCCTCGCTCAGCCTGCAAGTGCTCGATCTCGATACCAACGGCGCGCTCATCTCGACGACGACGCTCTATGGCTACGACGCACACACCATCGCCTCGCCGCAGGGAGACTTGCCGATCAGCACACTCGGCAATCAGCACGAGATGATCGCGGGGCTCTCGGGATCCTTTCTCGCTGCGCCGGGACTGACGGCGGTTGTCGACGCGGCGCGATCGTGGTACGACGCTGCCGACGTCATCCGCCCGGGAACGCAGGCGCCCGGCGGCTACTATCACACCGCGCTCACGCACGCGCTCGGCACCGCGACGCTGCAGCTCGAGGGTTACCGCTTTGAGCCGCGCTACGCGACAGCGATTCTTCCTTACGGCACTCCGGAGAACGTGTGGAGCGCAGCATGGGCGTGGCCGGGCGTCTGGCTGAAGTCGACGTATCAACTCGTGAACAATAGCGTCATGGGCGCGAACCGGCAGGGATATCGTGTGCGACTGCTCTCAAATGACAGCGGTGCGCTTTCGTACCGGTTCTCGTTCATGCAAGATCGGCAGATCGAGCCGGCGACCTTCGATACCATGACGCAGACGGGCTTCGTCGACGGATTCTTCTTGCCTGAGGCCAACGATGCGGCAACGATCGGCGGCCAGACACAGCTCGCGGGCTGGCTCGCGTGGCGGGCACGTTTCGGGACGCTGACGCTCGACTATGTGAACGACATGCTCGAGCGCCCGGCGCTACCCTCGAGCCCGCAGGATTACGATGACTACGTCTCGCCGCAAGTGGTGCTCGACTACTCGAAGCAAGTCTCGCCGGCAACGATCCTGAGCGTCGGCATCGGACGCTATGCGATGCGTGGCGTGTGGGAGGCAACACCGGTGGACTATGGAGAGACGACGGCCTTCGCAGGAGCGCAGCTCCAGCAGAGTGCGCACTTCGCGCTCCTCGTCAATGCTCGCCACGCGACGTTCGACGGAGTGCCGTCGGGGCCGCTCGATCCGTCACCGTTCTTCGCTTCGAATATCGTCGTCGTCGAGGAGCGTTACTCGATCTGAGCGTCATCATCGCGATCCTCGCCATTGCGTTTGCGGTCGGGCTCGACGTGCTCGCGCTCTCGATTGCGATCGGCGTTGCCGAGCGGCAGGTAACGGCGCGGCTTTGGGTTGCGGCATGCTTCTCGTGCGCGGAAGTGACGATGCAGGTGATCGGATACGGGATCGGCACGGGCGCCGGGCGCGTGGTCGGCATGATCGCCGACTATGCCGGGTTCCTCGTCCTCGCATGCGTCGGAGTCTTCATCTTCCGCGAGAGTTTTGCGACGAAGAAAATCCACGCTCGCATGAGCGGCGGTTGGGGGTTGCTCGCGGCGTGCGTCTCGGCAAGCCTCGACTCGCTCGGCGTCGGCATCGCGCTTCCCGGCGTGCCCTTGCCGCTCGTGCCATTGATCGGGACGGTCGCGGTGAGTACGGTTCTCTTCACCATCGCCGGGCTCGCCTTCGGCGCACGCCTCGGCGAACGTTACGAGCAGCTCGCGGAGCGTCTCTGCGGCATCGTGCTCGTCGTAATGGCCGTGATCTTCACGGTACAGCATCTGACGGCGTAGGCTTTTCCGAATCTTGACGTTCCGCAAAGCCGCGCTCGCGGCCGGGTAGCGTACTATCCGAAGGTATGGCTTTTACCGCGCACCGGCGCGCGGCGCTTGGAAACGCCGTTGTGACAGCCGCGATCTTTCTCGTGGTCATGGCATGCATCGGCGTCGCCGCGCACCGCCCCGCCGTCCTCTCGGCGCAGGCAGACGCGGTAGAGCTGGAGTTCGGTAACGCCTCTTCACTCCAGACACTGCGGCTCTACGTCGACCACGTGCGCGAAGCCCAAGAGGAGCTTTGGATCGAACACACGCCGGCGTCGTGGGGCGCGTACGCCCAGGCGCGGCGCTGGTTCACCGAACATCTCGCGCACGTTGGAAGTTGGAATCCCGCGTATAAGGCGCGCGCGACGGTCCTCTACGATCGTTACGTGAACGACACGCTCGGAGCGTTCAACGGCGACGGTGACGTGACGCCCGCGCTGCTTACGCGCGATTATGCCGCGCTCGAAGAGTACGCGTACCGCCAGGCCTCGCACGAATACTATCGCGCATACGCCCTGCAGGCCGCATACGACCGCTTTCGCGCGCGCAATGACGAGGAGCGCCTAGGCTTTCTTCTCGTCGTAGGAGTGGCGATCATCGTTCTCCTCGGCCTCTCGCAGTTCTATCGCATTCGGCTGCAGGGCGTCTCCGAGGAGCGTATCGCGCTTCTCGCTCACGCCGCGCTCAATGATGCGCTCACCGGCTTGCGCAATCTGCGTGCCTTCGAGGAAGACCTCCCGAAAGGAGCGGCGATAGCGCAGCGCTTCAATCATCCGATCTCGCTCGTGCTCCTCGACGTCGATCACTTCAAAGAGGCGAACGATCACTCCGGCCACGCCGCAGGCGACGAGCTCCTCAAACAGATTGCCTCGCTCCTGCGCACGGTGCGCGAGGCGGACGGCGCGTATCGCCTCGGCGGCGACGAGTTTGCGGTGATGCTTCCGGGCACCGCTGCGGCAGGTGCCGAGGTGCTCGCGCGACGGCTCGTCTCCGAGCCCATTCGGCATGCGAAGTCCGTCGTCGGTCTGAGCGCGGGCATCGCGCAGCTGCGTCCGGGTGAAGCGCTCGCCGATTGGCGCGAGCGCGCCGACATCGCGCTCTACGAAGCGAAACGCCGAGGCGGGCGGACGGCGGTGCTCTTCGAGCAGATCGAGGCGCATGCGCGCTTCGTCGGTGCGGATGCCGTTTCGCGCGTCCGCGATCTGCTCGAGCAGCAGGGCGTCCAGAGCGCTTTCCAACCGATTTGGAATCGTGAAGCGACGAAGATCGTCGCCTACGAAGCGCTCGCGCGACCGCTGCGCGAGTACTCGTTCATTGGGCCACAAGAAGCATTCGACGCGGCGAGCCGCCTCGGGCGGATCATGGATTTGGATCTCCTCTGTATGCGCTCTGCTCTCAGCGCGGTACAGGAGCACGGAATCGATTGGCCGATTTTCCTGAACATCACGCCGGCGACGCTCGAGCACCCGCTCTTTACCGCCGGTACGATCGGAGCGCTCTTGCGCGACTACGGCGTGAAGCCGAGCCGCGTCGTCATCGAGATTACGGAACGCACGATTCGTGACTTGAGCACGGTCGTCCGTAGCGCGGAGGCGCTGCGTCAGCTCGGCATACGCGTCGCGCTCGACGACGCGGGCGCGGGAAGCTCCGGAATGGCGCTCCTCAGCTCGCTGACGTTCGACTTCGTGAAGCTCGACCGTACGCTCTTGCTCGAGGGGCACAACCCCAAGGCGCGCGGCATCCTCGCGGGCATTCTCGCGATCGCCGATGCGATGGGCGCGGTGCTCATCGCGGAGGGAATCGAGACGCCGGAGCTGCTCGACTTTGCACGCAATCTGCACCGCATCATCGGCGTTCAAAGCCAAGGGGTACTCGCGCTCCAAGGGTATCTGCTCGGCCGGCCTCATTTCCCGGCGGCATTGCGTGCAGCGGGCACCGAAGAGGCGATGAGCGCGTAGCCTCGCACTAACAATTCGAACGCGACCGCGCCGGCGCGCTTTACGGAGGCTTGACCATTCGTAAACGCTCCTCGGGTAGCGCTCTCGCCTGCCCGGGTAAGGGGCGAGCATGAATACGCTCGAGCGGGTGAGCGAGAGCGCGACGACCGCGTCACGCATTCTTACGCATTACGAGCTTGTCGCGCCGCTCATGGCGAAGCGGCTTGCAGAGA
Source organism: Vulcanimicrobiota bacterium (assembly GCA_030040695.1). Lineage (GTDB taxonomy): Bacteria > Vulcanimicrobiota > Vulcanimicrobiia > Vulcanimicrobiales > Vulcanimicrobiaceae > Tyrphobacter. Next base: position 6,703 of record JASHTE010000236.1, read on the forward strand.
CGCCGATCGTCTATCGCAGTTTTCCGCACGGAATCGAGAGCGGCGGATGGTATCACCAGACCGCGCTGCCGCTGACCGTGAACAGACTACTGCGCTGCGTTCGCGTCAACGGTGCGGTCGAGTTCTTTACGTGGGCGCCGCTCCCGGGAGAGGAGTCGCGTTTGCAGTTCGGGCGCATCTTGCTGCTGCCGCCCGAGGGTGTCGCGTTCGTCCGTGTCAAGGAGGCGGCGAAGGCGATGCGCCGCGTGCTGCATCGCTGGAAGATCGACGCGGTGCCGTTGCTCGACGGGCTCTCCGGCATTGCGCTCTGGATTCCGTTCTCCGATGCTCCTGATGCGACGATCCTGCGGACGTGGCTGCACGGCGTGTGCAATCTTGCCGTCGAGTGGTATCCGTCGCTGCTCTCGACCGAGTTCAACACGCACCATGACGGGCGCGTGCACGCGCACGTCGGCAGCAACGCGCCGCATTGCTACAGCATGGCGCCATACAGCTTGCGGGCGCCGAAGCTCTCGGTCTGCACGCCGCTCTTTTGGGAGGAGATCGATTCGTTCAAGAGCGCGGATGCGGTGGACATGAAAGCGATAGCGGAGCGGCTGCGCGGCGGCGGCGACGATGCGTTCTCCGTCGAGGCGGCCGCATTCGCGGCGCGGTTCCGGAGTGTTGGGCAGGCTGCAGCGCTCGCGGGCGCGGAGAGGGTGCCGGAGCCGCGCGGGCACATCGTCGTGGCGGCGATCGAGATTCTCGAAGATGGAAAGACGCGCGATGCGCAGGAGATTCTTGCGGAGACGCTCGCGCGAAAGCTCGTGCCGCCGCAGACGACGCGCAAGTACGTCTATACGTCGCTCATCGAGTACATCGCGAGACAGCGCGGACGCGGGCGCAAGCCTGCGATCGTGCAGGATGAGAAACGAAGCTTTCGCATCAACGAGCCGCCAGATGACTGGCCCGATCCCGTTGCGGGGCCGCAGCCGGCGCCTGACGCGGCGGCGCAGGTGTTATGCGATCGGCTCGAGAAAACCGCGCGCGGAAAGGATCCGGCGGCGTTTGAGCTCGCCGTTTGCGACGCGTTCGCGCATCTCG
>JASHTE010000237.1 GCA_030040695.1 Vulcanimicrobiota bacterium
TGCGCGATCGTCTCTGGGGCGTGCGCCTCGACACATCGCAAACGCTCGTCGACACGTCACTCTGGAATCAGATGGGAACGTTCAAGCCGACCGGCGTCTGCCCGCAGCTTGTCCGCAACGTGCGCCGTGCATTGGACGGGGAGGGCTTCACTGCTGTCCGCATCGTGGTGAGCGGCGGTTTCAACCCACAGCGCATCGCGGCGTTCGAGTGCGACGGCGTTCCCGTCGACGCTTACGCGGTGGGCAGCGCGTTCTTCGACAACGCCGGGCGTTTCGATTTCACCGCAGACATCGCCGCGATCCAAGAGGACGGAGTGTGGCGCCCGTGCCATAAAGTCGGGCGCCCCGAACGCCCCAATCCTCGCCTAGAACGAGTCGAGATCGACTGACACTTACGCGACAGGAGCTGCCGCGGCTGCGAGTCTCTCGACGATCGTACGGTCGAACTGCGGTAAATCCTCGCCGCCTCGCGTCGTGACCCAGTTCGAATCCTGCACCGTCGGTTGATCGCGATAGAGCCCACCGGCGTTACGAATATCATCGGAGATCGACGGAGCGCCGGTGAGCTGGCGGCCGCGCACGACCTGCGCCGAGATCAAGATTTGCGCACCATGTCCGATCGAGAACATCGGTTTCTTTACCGCGTCGAACTCACGCACGAAGCGCTGCACGTCGCGGTTGGCGCGCAGGCGATCGGGCGACGTGCCGCCGGGAATGAGAAGCGCATCAAAATCGTCTGCGGTGCAGTCCGCGACGAGCTCTTCAGCGCGTGACGTGCCGCCGTCGTCGAGACCACGTTTGCCGCGAATACGCTGACGCGCTTTCTCGTCGATGCCCACGATCGTCACGACCGCACCCGCGTCCTCGAGCGCACGCCGCACCTCGACGAGGTCTTGTTCTTCATATCCGTCACCGATCAGCGCGGCGACTCGCTTTCCTTCAACGCCCTGCATCGGCGTCCCGATTCGCGTTCCTATCCGAAGAGGCCTCGGATGAGGCCGCCGTCGATCGAGATCGTCTGCCCTGTGACGTAGCGCGCAGGCTCGCCGCAGAGAAAGGCCACGAGCGGCGCAAACTCCTGCGGCGTGGCGATGCGCCCGATAGGAATATCCTGCACCGCCTCTCGCATCGCTGCTTCATCGCCATAGAGCTGACGAAGCCGCTCGGTCGCGATGCGACCGGTCGCTATCGCGTTGACGGTGATCCCGTCGCGGGCGACGTCGCCCGCAAGCGACTTCAGTGCGGCGACGAGCCCGGTGCGGAACGCGTCTGAAAGCACGAGATTGGGAATCGGCTGCTTCACCGAGGTCGAGGTGAGCGCGACGATGCGACCCCAGCGCTTGGTTTTCATCCCGGGCAGAACACCGTCGACAAGATCGAGCATCGCACGCAGCGTCGAGCGATAGCCGATATCCCAGTCCTGCGGCGAGAGCTGTTGGTAGGCGCCGGGTTTCGGGCCGCCGCCGTTGGCGACGAGAATCTCGACGTTTCCGAAAACGCTCTCTACCTCGCCGAGCATCGCGCGAACGTTTGACGCGTCGCCCAGGTCGACGGTAAATGCGCGCGCTTCCGTCGCCCCCGCTTCCTTCGCTCGCTGCGCGACCTCCGCCAACAGTTGCGTACGACGCGCCGCGACAGCAAGACGAACCCCCTCAGCGGCGAGAGCCAGCGCCACCGCCTCGCCGATTCCGGAGCTCGCACCCGTGACCACTGCGACTTTTCCCTGAATTCCGAGGTCCATTACCGAACCTATCGGGAAAGCTCGCTCATCCCCTTGCGGCCGCAGCCGGGCCCCGGTATACTAGCGCGGTCATGCCGCTCACCAAGGAGCAAAAGGCGGAGATCGCAGTAAAGCACGGTCGCAATCCTAGCGACACGGGCTCGGCCGAAGTGCAGATCGCGGTGCTCACAGCTTCCATCAATCAACTCACGGAGCACTTGAAGACACACAAGAAAGACCACCACAGCAGGCGCGGCTTGCTTCTGCAAGTCGGCCGGCGGCGCAGCCTTTTGAACTACTTGCAGCGCAACGATCTCGAGCGCTACCGGAAACTCTTGAGCGAGCTCGGCCTGCGCCGCTAGAACGCTCGGTCGGAGCCTCCTCGGCTGATCCGTCTTCGTCCTCGCGCAGGGCATGTTTGGGGGCGGCCCGAAAGCGGCCGGGTTCAAAACTAGCAAGAAATAGCCATTAGGAGTAGCTGTGCCCGAATCCGTAACCCTGACGGTCGGAGGGCGCACGATGGTCATCGAAACGGGTGAGCTCGCGAAGCAAGCAAACGGCTCCGCCTTGGTTCGGTATGGTGATCAAAACGTCGTGCTCTGCGCCGTCACTGCCTCCGAGTCGCCTCGTGAAGGCATTGATTTCTTCCCACTCACCTGCGATTTCGAAGAGCGTATGTACGCCGCCGGAAAGATTCCAGGCGGTTACATCAAGCGCGAAGGCCGCCCATCCGAGCATGCAGTGCTCAGCTCGCGTCAGATCGATCGTCCGATCCGTCCGCTCTTCCCCGATGGTTTCCGCAACGACGTACAGATCGTCGCGACGGTGCTCTCCATCGATCCCGAGCTCGACGCTGACGTTCTCGGTGTCTGCGCCGCCGGCGCCGCGCTTGCCGTCTCCGATATTCCCTTCGACAAGACGGTCGCGGCGGTACGCGTTGGGCGCGACGAGCACGGCGAGTACGTCTGTAATCCGACGCTGCCGCAGTACGAGAGCGGCGGCATGGACATCGTCATCGCCGGTACCGCCGATGCGGTCATGATGGTCGAAGGCGGCGGTCACGAGATCAGCGAGGACGACTTCCTCGGCGCGGTCGAGTTCGGCCATGCGGAGATCCGGAAGATCGTCAAAGCCATCGACGAGCTCGCGAAGAAGGACGGCAAGCCGAAACGGGAGTTTCCCGTACAGAAAGTCGATCCGGAGCTCGAGCGCTGGGTGCACAAGAACTTCGGCAAGGACGTCGCCAAAGCGATGCGCATCGTCGAGAAGGGCGAGAGGGAACGCGCCTTCGCGAAACTCAGCATCGAAGAAGCGATCGAGCGTTGCGGCAAGAAAGACGACGACGTTCTCGCGTTGCTCGAGGCCCCGACGGGGAAGCGCGACTTCGACAAAGTCATCAAGGCGATGGAAGAGGAAGAGCTTCGCACGATGGTCGTAGACGAGAAGCTTCGTCCCGACGGTCGTAAGCTGGACGAGATTCGCCCGATCTGGTGCAAGGTGCACTTCGTGCCGCGCGTTCACGGCTCGGGCCTCTTTACACGCGGGCAGACACAGATCTTCACTGCCGCCACGCTCGGCTCGACCTCTGACGCGCAGCGTCTCGACGGTATCGTCGCGCTCGAGAACAAGCGCTACATGCACTTCTACAACTTCCCGCCGTACTCGGTAGGCGAGACGCGCCCGATGCGTGGGCCTGGACGGCGCGAGATCGGGCACGGTCACCTCGCGGAGCGAGCGCTCCTTCCGGTATTGCCGCCGAAAGAAGAGTTCCCGTATACGATGCGCCTGATGAGCGAGACGCTCGAATCGAACGGCTCCTCGTCGATGGGATCGGTGTGCGGCTCGACGCTCGCGCTCATGGACGCCGGTGTACCAATCCGCGCGCACGTCGGCGGTATCGCCATGGGCCTCATCCTCAAGGACGGCAAGTATCGCATCCTCACCGACATTCAGGGCCTCGAGGACGCGCTCGGAGAGATGGACTTTAAGGTCGCAGGAACGCGTAACGGGATCACCGCTATCCAAATGGACATCAAAGTCCAGGGCGTCACGATCGAGATCATGCGTGAGGCGATGGAGCAGGCGCGCGCATCGCGCCTCTACATCATCGACAAACTCGCCGAGACAATTGCCGCACCCCGTGGTGAGCTTTCGAAGTACGCGCCGCGCATGATCGTGATGAAGATCAACCCCGACAAGATCAAGGATGTCATCGGCCCCGGCGGAAAGGTCATCAACAAGATCATCGCCGACACGGGCGTCGAGAAGATCGACATCGAGGACGACGGCAGCGTCTTCATCACGTCGCTCGACGGCGAATCCGGCGATAAGGCGAAAGCGATCGTCGAGGCGATCACCAAGGAGATCGTTGCCGGCGAGAGCTACACGGGCACCGTCACCCGGATCATTCCGATCGGAGCCTTCGTCCAGATCGCTCCAGGCAAGGAAGGCCTCGTTCACATCAGCCAGCTCGCCCCGCAACGCGTCGAAAACGTCGAGGATGTCGTAAAAGTGGGTGACGAGGTCCAAGTGAAAGTCGTCGAGATCGACCGGCAAGGACGCATCAATCTCTCTCGCAAGGCGCTGCCTCCCGG
>JASHTE010000238.1 GCA_030040695.1 Vulcanimicrobiota bacterium
GAACGTACGCGGGAACGGTGAGCGGCGAGGGAGAGACGTTGGCCATCGATGACCGCCGTATCAAAGTTTTCGCCGAGCGCGATCCGGCGAAGTTGCCGTGGCGCGACCTCGGGGTCGATGTCGTCGTCGAGTCGACCGGCCTCTTTACCGACGCCTCGAAGGCGCGCGCTCACATCGACGGCGGCGGCGCGCGTAAAGTCGTGATCTCGGCACCTGCGAAGGGCGAAGACATCACGATCGTCCTCGGCGTCAACGAGAAGCTCTACGATCCGGCACGTCACGACATCATCTCCAACGCTTCGTGTACCACGAACTGCCTCGGGCCGGCGGTGAAGGTGGTCGTCGATAATCTCGGGTGGATCAACGGCTTCATGACGACGATCCATTCGTACACCAACGATCAGAAGATCCTCGACGCGCCGCATAAGGATTGGCGCCGCGCCCGCAACGCCGCGACGAACATCATTCCCACTTCGACCGGCGCAGCGAAGGCGCTCTACCTCACGATCCCTGAGATCGAAGGCTCCTTCGACGGCTTCGCACTGCGCGTTCCGACACCGACCGTTTCGATGATCTATCTCGTGGCGCGCGTGAAAAAGCCGACGACGAAAGACGATCTGAACGCGCTGTTTCGCCGCGCCGCGGCGAACGAGCTGCGCGAGTACCTCTCCGTGAGCGACGAGGAGCTCGTCTCGGTGGATTTCAAGCGCTCGCCGTACAGCTCGATCATCGACGCGAAGCTCACGAACGCGAGTGGCGATCTCGTGCAGATCGCCTCGTGGTACGACAACGAGTGGGGCTACTCGTGCCGCCTCGCCGAGCTCACCGCCATGATCCTCGAAAAAATTCCCGCGCCCTTGTCATCTCGAGCGTAGGGCAAAGCCCCCGAGTCGAGAGACCCTCACAAAGGCATGAAAGGCATCGACGCGCTCGACGTCGCGGGGAAGCGGGTTCTGCTTCGCGAGGACCTCAACGTACCGCTCGAGTGGGATGACGGCCTGGCTCGCATCACCGATGCGACGCGTATCGATGCAGCGGTGCCCACGCTGCGCCTTCTGCGCGAGCGTAAAGCGCGCACGATCGTGCTCTCGCATCTCGGGCGCCCCGACGGGCACGCCGATCCAACGTACTCGCTGAAACCGGTCGCGGAGATGCTCGCGCAGCATCTCGGCGCGCCGGTCGCGTTCGCTCCGGATTGCGTCGGTGACGTCGCCCGCTCGGCGGTGGAGAAGCTCCGCGACGGTGACGTCCTCTTGCTCGAGAACCTCCGCTTCCACGCCGGCGAGGAGCGCAACGACCTCGCGTTCGCAAAGCAACTTGCGGCACTCGGGGACCTCTACGTCGACGACGCATTCGGAACGGCGCATCGCGCTCACGCCTCGACAGAGGCGCTCGCACATCTTCTCCCGCACGCCGCCGGCCCGCTGATGGAAGCGGAGATCGCGGCGCTCCAACCGCTGATGGAGAATCCCCCCCGTCCCTACATCTGCGTGATCGGCGGCGCGAAAGTGAAAGATAAAGTCGGCGTCTTCAGCGCGCTCGCGCAGCGAGTCGACGCCTTCTGCGTCGGCGGAGGGATGGCGAACACGTTGCTCGCCGCCCAAGGCGTCAACGTCGGCAGATCACTGCGCGACGACGACCTCGCTCCGGCACGGGGCATTCTCGCACTTGCCGCCGAACGGCACGTTCCCATTCATCTCCCCGTCGATGCGATCGTCTCCAGCGGATTCGATGCCGATGACGGCGCGCATCCCGTCGAAATCGGGGCGGTTGGCGACGCAATGATTCTCGATATCGGTCCGGTAACCGCCGAAGAGTACGCGCGCGTCATCGAGAGCGCGAAGACGATTGTCTTCAACGGACCGATGGGCGTCTACGAGAAACCGGCCTACCGCGCGGGTACGAAGGCAATCGGCGAAGCGATCGCACGCGCGACCTCCGCCGGAGCGATGAGCGTCGTCGGCGGCGGTGACGCCGCGGCTGCGGCGCATCTTCTCGGATTCGCCGATCGTATGACGCACGTCTCTACCGGTGGTGGCGCGACGCTCGAGTTTCTCGAAGGCAAGACGCTCCCGGGGATAGCGGCGCTGCAGTGAGCGCGCGCAAACGGCTGGTCGTCGGCAACTGGAAAATGCACGAGACGTCGGCACAGGCCGTCGATCTCGCGCGCGCCGTGCTCGCAGCGCTCCCGCCGCTCGACGCGCGCTCGCGCACGGACGTGGTTCTCGCGCCGCCGTTTACCGCGCTCCCGGCGGTCGGCGTTCTCACCGCACAGAGCGGCGTCGCGCTCGGCGCGCAGAACATGCACTGGGGAGAGAGCGGCGCGTACACCGGCGAGATCTCCGCTCCCATGCTCCTCGAGCTCGGCGTTCGCTACGTTATCCTCGGCCACTCCGAACGGCGCCGCTACTTTCACGAAACCGATGAAGAGGTCAATCGCAAGGTGCGCGCTGCGCTCTCGCATGGCCTGACACCGATCATCGCGGTCGGCGAAACCGCCGAAGAGCGCGACGCCGGAGCGACAGATGCGCGCGTCGTCGCGCAGACGAGCGCAGCACTCGACGGCGTCGCGCCCGCGGAGTTCGCCCGCCTCGCGCTCGCCTACGAGCCCGTCTGGGCGATCGGTACCGGGCGAAACTGCGATCCAACAGAGGCCGACCGCGTGATGGCCTGCATCCGCGCGACGCTTCCGGGGCTCGAGCGGACGCAGCTGCTCTACGGCGGCAGCGTGACGCCCGCGAACTTTGCCTCCTACCTTGCGGGCGAAAACTGCGACGGCGGGTTGATCGGCGGCGCGTCGCTCGACGCGAAAGCGTTCGCACAACTTGCCGCGCTCGCACTCGACGCGGCATGAGGTTTCGTCCGGTTGTGCTCACGGTGCTTGACGGGTGGGGGTGCCGCAAGGAGATGCACGGTAACGCAATCGCAGCCGCGACGTTACCGAACTGGCACCGCCTCCTCGAGACCTATCCTCACACGACTCTAGAAGCCTCCGGCACTGCCGTCGGGCTGCCGAAAGGCATCATGGGCAACAGCGAGGTGGGGCATCTCAACCTCGGCGCGGGACGGATCGTGCAGCAGGGCGTGAGTCTGATCGACGCCGACATCGCGAGCGGTGACTTTCCACACAACGCGACGTTACACGCAGCGATCGCGCATGCGCGCGACCGCGGCAGCAGACTGCATTTCCTCGGCCTCCTCTCGGATGGATGCGTGCACAGCTCGATCGAGCATCTCGCGGCGCTCATCGACGCAGCCCGCACAGGCGGCGTCTCCTTTGTCGTCGATGCGTTTCTCGACGGACGCGACGTTCCGCCACGCTCTGCCCTGCGATACGTGGCGCAGTTCGAAGAGCACATCGCCTCCATCAGCGGCCGCTTCTACGCAATGGATCGCGATCGGCGATGGGATCGCACGCAGCTCGCGTACGAGATGCTCGCGCACGGCACGGCGCCGTTTCGCGCCGCGAGCGCAGAAGCCGGGGTCGAGGCCGCGTACGCGCGCGGCGAGAGCGACGAGTTCGTCAAGCCGACGATCATCGGCGAGCCGCGTCCCGTCGCAGACGGCGATGCGTGCATCTTCTTCAACTTCCGTCCGGACAGAGCCCGGCAGCTCACCTGCGCCTTCGACGGTGCGCTTCGCGCTGCGCACGTCGACGTTCGCTCGGACGATCCCGGCTTCGACCCGGGCTCATGGCCGAACGGCTACTTCGCGACCATGACCAAATACGACGAGACGTACACCAATCCGGTGCTCTTCGGGCCGCGTCCACAGTTCGACACCTTCGGCGACGTGCTCTCGCACGCCGGCCTGCGTCAGCTTCGCCTCGCCGAAACCGAGAAGTACGCGCACGTCACCTACTTTTTCAATGGTGGACGCGAGGAGCCGCTGCCGGGCGAAGACCGTGAGTTGATTCCCTCCGACCGCAGCGTTCCGACCTACGACCTCGCGCCGGCAATGCGGGCACCCGAGATCACCGACTTCGCAGTCAAGTCCATCGCTGCCGGAACCTACGATGCGATCGTGATGAACTATGCGAACGCAGACATGGTCGGCCACACCGGTAACTGGAAGGCGACCATCGAAGCTGTGGAGGTGCTCGACACGCAACTCGGACGCCTGAGCGGGGCTGTCCTCAATGCAGGTGGTCTCCTCGCGATCACCGCCGACCATGGAAACGCCGAAGAGAAGATCGACGCCGAGGGCAATCCGCTCACGGCCCATACGACGAACCCCGTCCCGTTCGTCCTCGTCGCGAAGGATCTACACGTGACGCTACGATCGGGCGGGAAGCTTGGCGACGTGGCACCAACCTTGCTCGCGCTCATGGGCCTGCCGATACCGGCGGCGATGACGGGAGCGAACTTGGTAGAATGAGCGACGCCGAACTCATCCGTGACACGGCGCACGGGCCGATCGACGTCGCGTTCGTGCTCGGCAGTGGACTCGCTGCTGCAATCGGAGACGCTTTTGAGCGCACGTCGGTGCCGTACGATCGTCTCCCCTCGCTCGCGTTCTCGCCACTGCCCGGACATCGAGGCGAAGCACTCATGGGGACGTGGGGTGGCAAGCGCGTTCTCGCGCTCTCCGGACGCGCGCATCTCTATCAGGGCTTCACGCCGGAGCAGGTGACTGCCGGGGTTCAGCTCGCGCACGCTGCCGGTGCGCGCGCGATCGTCCTCACGAACGCAGCGGGGGCGCTCAATCCGAAGTATGATCCCGGCGATCTCATGCTGATCGACGATCACATAAACCTCACCGGAACGAATCCTCTGCTTGGCGAGAGAGCCTCGTTCGTCGACATGCTCGACGCGTATTCGCCGAGGCTTCGCGCCGCGGCGCGGAAGCACGCGAAGAAACGGCACCGCTTGCGCGAGGGTGTCTACGTCGGACTGCTCGGCCCAAACTACGAAACCGCGGCCGAGACGCATTACCTTCGTACGATCGGCGGCGACGCGGTCGGCATGTCGACCGTGCTCGAGACGATCGCGGCGCGCTCGCTCGGCATGGAAGTACTCGCATTCAGCCTCATTACGAACGCAGCCGGTGCGCAGACCTCGCACGAGGAAGTGACAGGCGTCGCGAATGAGAGCGCCCCGCGCCTAGCAGACCTCATCGAAAAAATCCTCCCGGAGATATGAGCGCGGGCGCTTCGGGCGCGCTTACTCTCGTTACCCCGTCACGTGAATATCTCGCGGCCTACGTCGATGCGCTCGAGCGCGGCTGGTGTGCGGACACGCTCCGCGCCAGCGCAGCAGCCGAGGAACGCGCCGAGATTAAGCGCAACGCGGACGCATTTTTGGAGCACCTCGACGACCCCGAGGGGAAGGGCCCGCCGATACGTCTTCCCGACGGATCGCTGACACCGCGTCTTCCGGGCGTGCACCGCTGGCTTTGGGATGGCTCGTTCTGCGGCAGTATCAATCTGCGCTGGAGGTCGGGGACACCTGAGCTGCCGCCAACCTGTCCCGGTCACATCGGTTACAGCGTCGTGCCGTGGAAACGTGGCCGCGGCTATGCCAAGGCAGCTCTCGCGCAAATGCTTCCAGAAGCTCGCAACGTCGGCTTGCCCTACGTTGATCTCATTACCGACGCCGACAACGCCGCCTCGCAGCGCGTCATCGTGGCCAACGGTGGCATCCTTGTTGAACGCTTCACGCGCCCGAAAGAGCTTGGTTGCGCCGATGCGCTCCGTTATCGGATCGCGCTGTAGAGGCGCTCGATCCCTCGACTGCGCTCACTGCGTTCGCTTCGCTCGGGATGACAAGCACCCTCACTGCGTTCGCTTCGCTCGGGATGACAAGCACGCTCACTGCGTTCGCTTCGCTCGGGATGACAAGCACCCTCACTGCGTTCGCTTCGCTCGGGATGACAAGCACGCTCACTGCGTTCGCTTCGCTCGGGATGACAAGGGAGGTGGGCCTATCCGTCTGACTCGAAGTGCGCCGCGTGAAGAAAGTCAATACAAACGATTTAGAATGGGAGACATGGTCGTCGCCAAAGGGCAAGTTCGTTGCATCCGATCGGAACGTATCCATCGCGTTGGGTCGCGATCCCGGCTCGTTCGATCTCATGGAGCGCCATCCGTTCGACGTCGAAATCTTGCGCATCCCGCCGGGAAAGGCGGCGTACCCGTATCATTCGCACAGCGCGCAATGGGAGTTTTATCACGTCATCTCCGGACACGGGAGCGTGCGGCACAACGAGGGGGCGACGCCTATCTCCGAAGGCGACGCGTTCATCTTCAAGCCCGGGGAGCCACATCAGCTCGTCAACGATGGTACGGAGGACATGCTGATCTACGTTGTCGCCGACAACCCACTCGGCGAGGCGAACTACTATCCGGACAGCAAGAAATGGGGCGTCCCCATCCCGGAACGGCGTCTGCTACGCTCCGAGAATCTCGACTACTTCGACGGCGAAGAGTAACGCGGCAGGGCGAACCGCCGCTTCGGGCCGTCGAGTTGGAGGAAGAGTCGATTCAGCACGTCGCGACCCACAATCGCTTCCGAGCCCAGTTCCACCACGGGCACATCGAATCGAAAGGCGCGTGTCTCGACGGTCGCGCGCCAAAGCGTTACCTCGCTCGACTCGCCATGGAGACCCGTTACGCGCACCTCGCCAACGAACGGAAGCGCGAGTCGCTCGACGATGCCATGACCGATGATCGTTACGTCCGCGCCTGTGTCGACGAGGGCCTGAACCTGCACCCGATGTAACGGGTTCATCGGAGATATAATAGAGATCTCGAGTGTCGGGGCAGGCGGTTCGTAGCGATCGCTATAGCTGGCCGTCATCTCGCTAGGCGCGGCGACCGCACTCGGACATCTGCGGGCAACCGTTCCGCGATGCGCGGCATAAAGATCGAACGATGCCCGTATCTGTTGCGTAAGCGCGCCGAAAGCTTCCAAACGTCCTCGTCACTGTCGACAACCTTCTCGCCGACGATGGCAAGGTTTGTTCCGGGCGGATACTTCCTCTCCAATGCTGGCCGCCGGCGCTCGTACCACTCGAGATCCCGCTTGAGCTCGGCTCGAATGCTGGAGTCATGGGGCTGCCGAAGCTGGCTAGAAGCCGCCTCGACCATGAACTCAGTCAAGGTAATGCCTCGCTCTGCCGCCGCTCTCTTGATCTCGCGCGCGAGGCGGCGTGGAAATCTCCTGAGACCCAACTGCGTGTACGCGCCGTCGTTCATGGGCTTACATGCTAACATGTTAGCATCGTGGCGTCAAACATCACGGTGGCGTTCTCTACTCGACTTGGTAGCTACCGCTTGAGTCGACGCGCACGTGGCGCCCCGCGATGACGGCGGCGCGAAAGCGATGGTCCCAAAAACGCACGACGCGAACGACGACCGGGCGCAGGCTCACGACGAGATCGCGTGCGCGCTGCGAGATTGCGACGCCGTCTCTGACCCACTTGGGATGACCGCGCGGTAGGAGCTCCGCTTCAGCGTCTTCGAGGCGCGGCTGCCCAACCGGCTCGCTCTCCTGCGCCGCGATCGTGTGGAGCGCAGCCTGCTCGAGGCTTCTCTCGTCAGGGTCGAGACGACGCAGCATCGAGCGCCTTGCGTAGCCGCGCTATCGCTGCAAGGTGAATCTGTGAGGCGCGCTGCGACGAGATGTTCCATGCCGCGCCGATGCGGCGCAGTGAGGCTCGCCCGTAGTAGTGCGCAAGCATGATCCGGCGCTGGCGCTCGGGGAGCGCCTCAACGAGCGCACGCAGGTAGTCTCGCTCGTCCTGCTCGACCGTAATGTATGCGGGATCGTCGCCGAGGCCCGTCGGCAGCGTCTCGCCGAGCGGGAGCGGAGCATCGAGCGAGAGCGGTGAGCCGCGATAAGCCGCGCATACTGCGCGGCTGAGCTCCGGATGGCGCTGTGCTACCTCCGCCGCTGACGGCATGTCGCCGCGTTCGATTGCGATATCATACTGCGCCTGTTCGGCCTTGCGAATCGTGCGGCGCGCGCGCTCCGAAACCGGATCCATGCGCCGTAGTCCGTTGAGCATCGCGCCGATGATCACCCTCGCAGCGAATCGCTCGAGCGGTGTCCCGCGCCGCGGATCGTAGCTATCGACGGCGCGAATCACCCCGACGCTGCCGTCACCGACGAGATCGGAGAAGTCCGCGCGCGGAATGATCCTGTGAACGCGGCGCGCGAGCCTGTGCACGAGCGGAAGCAGGGAGCGAATCCGCGCTGCGCGCCGCTTCTCAGTCATCGCGCCGCTCCAGGACGGCGGCGATCGCACTCGTAAACGCGTAATCCTCCTGCGAGATCGACCCGGCGAGAACGCCGATACCGTAGGGGCCGAGCACCGAAGCGCTCCCCGCAAGCGGCTGCAGTATGTCTTGGAGAAGCAACGACGCGAACGCGGCGCCGGCGCGGTGTGCCGTAATGCTATCCACGTTGCAGATTGTTTGCGATGCGAAGCATCTCGTCAGCGGCTTGCACGCCCTTCGCATCGGCCTCATAGGCGCGCTGCGCGGCCAGCATCGACATCATCGCCTCGATCACGGAGACGTTCGACTCTTCGAGCACTCCGAAGCGTACATGCGGTCCTTGCCCTCCCGGGTTCACGAAACGCGCCGTACCCGACGCTGCCGTCGCTTCGAAGAGCGTGCCGCCGAGGCTGCGCAAGTGTTCCGGCGCGGCAAACTCCGCAAGACGCACGCGTCCTGCGATGCGCTGCCCGTGCGCCGTTTCGATGGAGACGTATCCATCGTCGCTCACGCTGACAGAGAGCGCCTCTTCGGGAATTCGAATGCCCGTGAGGCGGTCGCCGAGTGCGTTTTCGAGTGAGCCGTCGGCCGAGCGCGAGAACTCTCCGTCGCGCGTGTAGGAGCGATGTCCGTGGGCATCGGCTACTTCGAAAAATCCCGGCCCGTCGATTGCAACGTCGAAAGCGCCGCCCGCTTTGGTAAAGTGCCCTTGCGTGAAGACGACGTGCTCGCCAAGCAGCGTCGTGCCGAGCCCGTTCTCTCCCGGAGCGGCGAGCTCGGCAAAGGTCGCCATCGATCCTTTGAATCCGGCGACGTCAGCGTTCGCGAGATCGTTTGCGAGCAGGTCGAGGTTTAGCTGCTGCGCCGCCATTCCCGTGGCGGCTGCGTAGAGCGCTCGGTCCACTCAGGCCGCCTTGCCGACGTCGCTCGCGGCTTTCTGCCGCGTTCCGTCGATTGCAGCGACGACTTTCTCAGCGCTTTCGAAGCTGCGTTGCGCGGCAAGCATCGAGACCATCTCTCCGACGGCGTCGACGTTCGCAGTTTCTAGGAAGCCGCTGCGCACGCTGCTCCCCGCCGCGAGCCGCGTGCCGATGAGGAGACGTCCGGCATCGTCGCGCAGTTTGCCGTCGGCGCCACGCGTGAAGGCGCCGTTTCGCGTCTCGGTGACGCGGCCCCGCGCGTCGCGCACGAGGAAGACGCCGCTGCCGACGATCGCGCGGTCGGTATCGCGCCCGGTGTGTCGCAGCGCTCCCTGGCGCTCAAGCCTGACCGTCGAAATTGCGACGCCCGCCGGCGTCAGAGTCCCGCGCGCCGCGTTGCCGCGAAAGCCGTCGGCCGAGACGTTCGCGAGGTTGTCGGCCGCGATCTCGAGGCGCCTTCTCGCCGCCACCATCGCACTGCCGGCCAGGTCGATTCCATCCATATATCGCAGCGTACGCGGGGCATATTATCGCACCGTGACGGCCATGTGACGAGAATGTGACCGCAGGGTGATTAGCTGGCTACCAGAGAAGCAAGCGCTCATTGAGGAGGAGCTCAACATGCTTCGCACATTTTCTCTCGTAGCAGTATTGTGCTTGGGCGCAGGAGCTGCGGCCGTTGCCGCACGTTCGCCGCAGATGGCGCTTCCGCCGCAACCCGCGGTACGTCCGGCCGGCATCCCGCGCGACGCCGTGAAGGTTTCGCCGTGCGTCCGCACGATGGGCGAACACTGGGCAGCCCTACAAAATCTGCCGACAGGTCCGATCTACGGCGTCTGGCAAGGCAAGCCCGTGTTCACTGAGATCATGGTTTCGGTAGTGCAGCTACAGCGCGGGTTCAGCTGGGCCAACATTCGCCCGCTTCCGGGTTACCACATCGATCATGCAGACTTCGAGTTCGAGCCACACGGCCACGCGGGCTTTATGGTGCCGCACTACGACCTGCACCTCTACTATATTTCAGCCGCGCAGCAAGCACGCATCTGTCCGAACGGGTTGCCCGACCAGGCAATGAAGCCGACGAATCTCTAGAGACGCGCGTCCTCTTCGAGCACAATCTCACCGTTCGTCGACTCGACCGTTCTGTGGCGATCGCGTGACGGCGGCGGCGGCGATACCGTCGCGCCCTTGTCGAGGAGCGCGAGGTGCGTCATGAGCAGGCTACGCAGCTCGCTGCGCGTCTTCTCCGCCTCCTCCACCGCGCGCTGGTGCTCGCGCCGAACCTCGGCGATCGCTTCGTTGTAATTCGCGATCTCGCGCTCTGCGGCGATACGCGCCTGCTCGCGGATGAGGTCCGACTCCTTGTGCGCGGTCGCCTTCACCTCGTCGGCAGTACGCTGCGCGAGCACGAGCGTGTTGTTGAGCGACTCTTCCATCGCCTTGAAATGGCTGATGCGCTCTTTCAGATCGGCGATCTCCGCTTCCAGCGCCGCGCGCTGCGTCGTGCCGTCTTCCATGGCCTCGATGATCTCGTCGAGGAACTGATCGACTTCGGCGCGGTCGTAGCCCTGGAGCGCGCGCTTAAACGTCTTGTGCTGAACGTCGATGGGTGTGATCTTCTGCATTTACTTCCCCATGAAATCGAGTCTGCCGGCCATCATCGCGTCGCGCATGCCTTCGGC
>JASHTE010000239.1 GCA_030040695.1 Vulcanimicrobiota bacterium
CGCACGATTGAGCACGAAGGCGATATCGAGGACGCGCCGACTGAAGAGTGCATACGTCAAGCTCAGCGGCACGATCACCATGAGGATATCATACACCAGATCCGAAGCATGCGCGTACGCTCCCGGCGGAAAGAACTGGTCGAGGAAAATCCGCGCCGGGAGAATTCCATACGCCACGTAGAGCCAGGCGAGGGGCACCGTCAACCACGCCAGCAACGATCTGTGTGATCGAGACACGCCGCGCAGCGAAACAACGACAAACGCTGCCGCCAGCAGTAGCGCGACGCTGATGCACGAGGCCTCGATGCGAAGTGCAAGCGAGAAGACTGCCCAGTTTCCCGCTAGTATTGCAGCAACCTCAACGATACCGCCGAGAACGATATGGAGCGCGCAGAGCGCGTACGCCACCCACGCGATTGCCGTTGAAAGCCGCGATGGAGTCGCGTAGCGTTGCACGAAGTAGAGGAGAAGCACGACTGCCGCCGTGTTGGCGAGCTTATTCGCTACGTCTGCGGCAATCGACAGGGGCACCCATGGAATCCACAGGTTGCCGCGATACAGCGAGCCACCGAGTGTCCAAAACGCCAAGAGAGCGGCGACGATGCGCGCGTCCTGGTTTTCTGAGCGACGAGTGCCGATGAGAACCGCGAAAAGGAGCAACCATCCAAAACCAGCGATTCCGAGTTTCTCGAGTGTCGTGTCGGCGGCTACGTTGTAAGCCCGCGCGGTCACGTTGACCTCTCGGATCTGCGTGCTGCGAGCTACATAGTACGCTAGATGCTCGCCGCCGTTGCCTCTCGATACATACCGCCATCGCATCACCGACGACGCTGCAGCGACATCGATGACATCGCCCGATCGCAAACCGGCATCGTACCCGGGCGAACCTTTTTCGACCGTGATGCGAACGAGGTGCCGCTCTACGGGGGCAGTGAGTCCGACCCCGGTCCCGCCGCCATACATCGCCAGGGCATAGACGTAACCCGCGACCGCTATGGCCAATAGCGCGGCCAGAAGTACACGGCCGAGAGGCTCGCTCATGTTTTTATGCTGCCACCTGGCGGGCGCAGCTCGCCGTCAGTACGTGTAGGCATTGCCCTGCCACTTCACGCTGAGCAAGGCTATCCCTAGTTCCGCTTCTCTCCCTCGCCTCTACGCTTTTCTAAGTTTCACCCTACCGATCAGGGCGTTTCTCTTGGGATGGCCGGGAGTCGAACCCGGACGTCCTTTCGGACTGCAGATTTTCGCACCACTACGGCTTTCGCCGCCGCACGTCAGGCGTTTGTGGTCCGGACTGTGCCTTGGCCGTGTGAAGTCGCGCCTCAGGTAGGCCGCGCCCGTCCAGTCTCTACACCTTCTTGCACGTTTACGCGCAAGCTTGGCTCGGCGTCGGCATTCGTTCGTATGAACGAGAAGCGTCCACCGAGTTTGAGCGCATCCCGCAGAGAGTTTCCCGCTCTACGGCTCAACGGACTTCCGTCAAGTCTGCTGTGTCTGCCTATTCCACCACCATCCCATGCTATTGTTCGTAGCGCTCGACGATCTCCGGAGGACGTAAGGACGTGTCCTCCGGATTCTGCCGGGCGTCGCGGCGCGCGCGACGCTGGCGTAAGAGATCCCAGTACTGATCGAGCTGTACCTCGATTGCGTGAAGCCGTTGGTCGTCCGCGGCACTCAGCACACCGTTTTCGCCATGCTCGAGCAGACGATGCTCCTCGGCGATCAAGTCTTCTATGTGCGTGCGAATCTGCGTGTCGTTCATGGTTCTTCCTTCGCTCCCGAATCGACGCTCGCGCGGTCGCGCTCCTGCAAGAGGACACCCAGGAGCAAGTCCCCGGGGGCGACGAGTGCACTGCGCTGCCCGACCATCTCCATCGCGGTCGCGAGGAGGATGATGCCTGCGGGCAAGATGTCCGCTCGCTGCGGGCGCATTCCCGGCATGAGCTTGCGCTGCTCGAGATCGAGCGCGCAGAGCCGCTCGAGCGAGCGCGCGAGGATCGTGCGCGTCAGCTCGGGAACGCGCGCCGCACCCGCGTCGGCGATTGCCGCGGTCGTCGTGGCACTTCCTCCAACAAAGAGAAGGCGCGCGACCGGCGGCTCTTCCTTCATCGGCGCGAGTCTCTCCGCCGCAATCCGAACGGCGTCGGCAAGGCTCTGGCCATCGACGACACCGTGGCGTCCGGAGAGGGGAGGAAGTTCCTCGGTAAGTCGGACCGCACCAATTTCATACGAATGCATCGACGAAGGCTCGCTGCCACTGCCGACCGCGTATTCGGTGCTGCCGCCGCCGATGTCGACGACGCCGCTACGCCCGTCGAAGCGCTGCAACGATCCGACGGCGCCATGAAACGACGCTCGCGCCTCTTCTTCTCCCGTCAGCACGCGCACCGTCTCTCCCGTCGCCTGTCGCGCGCGTTCTGCGAACGTGCCGGCGTTGGAGGCACGCCGCAGCGCGCTCGTCGCGACGACGACGGAGCGCTCACAGCGGTCGCGCACACCGTTTGCGTACTCGGTGAGCACGGAGAGCGTTCTGGCCATTGCCTCATCTGCGAGCGCGCCGTGTTCGCCGAGTCCTTCACCGATACGCGTGCCGACGGTACGTGCAAGCTCGACGTGGGGAATTTCCGTTCGCATATCGGCGAGAACCATACGCGTGGAGTTCGTGCCGACAGAGAGCACCGCATATCGGCCCCTCTTTACGTCGCTCGTCACTGCGTCAGCGCCCCTGCTTCGCTTCCCAGTGCGCTGCGCGGCGCTTCTTGCGTAGGAAATGCCGCTCGTGTGCCGGCGTCTCTCCCTCGCGCTCCTCCGTGCTCTTGAGGTAGCTTGCGATCTGCTCTTCGAGGCGTTCGTCGGAGATCTGCGGAGCGAGCGTCACCGTCGGGTGGCCTCGCCGGTCGAGGCGGATAAATGCGAGACGTGCGCGCGCCGTGAGGCTGCGCTCGTAGTGAGCGCGATGCAGCTCGACGTCCTCACTCTGCACGAAGGCGAGCTCTCCACTGTCGAGGCGCACCGTTGCGCCGAAGGCGTTGAGATTGATGACGGTACCGCTCGTCGTCACTGGGCCGGCGTCGGTGCGGGTACCAGATAGATGAGCGTTTGCCCCGGCTTCACC
>JASHTE010000240.1 GCA_030040695.1 Vulcanimicrobiota bacterium
ACATCATCCATCTCGTGCTCGCGCGCTTGCCGGACGCACCGGAGGGTACGCGCGGCATCTCGATGTTCATCGTGCCGAAGTTCATCGTCAAGGACGACGGTACGCTCGGCGAGCGCAACGACGTCTACTGCTCGGGCATCGAGCACAAGCTCGGCATCAACGCGAACCCGACCTGCACGCTCGTGTACGGAGAGAAAGGTACAGGCGCGATCGGCTATCTCGTCGGCGAGCCGAACAAGGGCCTCGAGAATATGTTCATCATGATGAATGCGGCCCGTTTCTCGGTCGGCGTACAAGCACTAGGGCTCGCGGACCGCGCCTATCAGTCGGCGCTCGAGTACGCGAAGGAGCGCATCCAAGGACGCGACATCAACCCGATGGCGAAGGACAAGTCGCCGAAGCCGATCATCGAGCACCCCGATGTGCGGCGCATGTTGATGTGGATGAAGGCGGGCGTCGAGGCGATGCGCGCGCTTGCGTTCGTTACGGCGAGCTCGCTCGACATCGCAGCGCGTCATCCCGATGAGAAGACGCGCAAGGAGCACCGAGCGTTCGTCGAGCTCATGATTCCGATTGTGAAAGGATGGTCGACGGAGAGCGCGGTCGACATGTGCTCGACGGCGCTGCAGGTGTTCGGCGGGATGGGCTACATCGAAGAGACCGGCATTGCGCAGCAGTACCGCGACGTGCGCATCACGCCGATCTACGAGGGCACGACCGGAATTCAGGCGATGGACTTGGTCGGCCGCAAGTTGCTTCGCGACATGGGAAGCACCGCGACCGCCCTCATCAAGCGGATGAAGACGTTCTCGGGGGAGCTCGCCGCCGAGAAAGATGAGAATCTGCGCGCAATCGCGACAGTCCTCGGACAAGGCATCGACGCGCTTGCCGACGTGTCGCAGTGGATCGGCATGAGCGCGATGAGCGACCTCAACAAGGCCTTCGCGTGCTCGGTTCCATATTTGAAGCTTTGGGGCGTCGTCGCCGGAGGCTGGCAGATGGCACGCGCCGCAAAGGTTGCGGTAGGGCATCTCGCTTCAGCAGACGGTGAAAGTGAGTTCTACAAGGCGAAGCTCTCCACCGCACGTTTCTACGTGGATCACGTCCTGTCACAGGCATTCTGGTACCGCCATCAAATCAAAGAGGGCGCCCCTGAGGTGATGGCGCTACGAGTCGAACAGTTCGACCTCGACCGCAAAGCTCTGGTGACAACGACATGACGACGCAGCAATGATCGAGACGAAAGACTCCAACGGCGTCCGCGTCATCACGCTGGATAATCCGCCCGTCAACGCACTCTCCTTCGCGCTCTGCGCCCAGTTGCTGCCTCTGATCGAGGCCGCCGACGGGGGTCGCGCGGTCGACGCCGTGGTTTTTACCGGCGCAAATGGGATCTTCTCGGGCGGCGCCGACGTGAACGACTTCACGACGGAGCCCGGCCCGGAGACGAAGACGATTCGTGACGTGATTGCCGCCGTCGAGGGGAGCAGCAAGGTTTTCGTCGTCGCGATCGACGGCAACGCCCTCGGCGGCGCCTTCGAGCTCTCGCTCGTGTGCGATTATCGCATTGCAACGAAGCGTTCGCGGCTTTCCTTTCCGGAGATTCAGCTCGGGCTCTTGCCCGGGGCCGGCGGAACGCAACGTTTGCCGCGTCTCGTCGACGTGCAAGAGGCGCTGCAGATCATGCTCAAGGCGGTGCGCATTCCCGCCGAGGAGGCGCTGGCAAAGGGTATTCTCGATGAGATCGTCGACGGCGACGTCGTCGAAGCGGCGATAGCGCTCGCACACCGCAGCGAAGGCGCGAAACGACGCCTCTCCGAGCGTCGAGCGATTCTTCCGAAGGGCGTCGTTCCACAGGCGTTGCCCTTCCTCGTTTCGCAAGCGCACAAGATGGTGCCGCCGGAAGAGAGCGGCGGATACGCCGCACACAAGCTTATCGACGCGGTCGAGGCGGCGGTGACGTTGCCCTTCAAGTACGGTCTCGCCCATGAATATCGTCTCTTCGATGAGCTCGTTCGCTCGAAGCCGTCGCTCGCGCTGCGGCACGTTTTCTTCGCCGAACGCGCACTGAGCAAGATTCCCGGTCTTGCGGAAGCAGAACCGCGCACCGTTGCCAAAGCGGGCGTCATCGGGGGTGGAACGATGGGAACCGGCATCGCGATCTGCTTCGCGGACGCGGGCATCCCGGTGATCGTGGTCGAGCCCGTTGACGCGCAGGTGGAACGCGCGAAGCAGACGATCTTCGGCATGTACGCGCACCAAGTGCAGCGCGGCCGCTTGACGCAGGAAGAGGCGTGGAAGCGCGGGCAGTCGATCGTCTTCACTGCAGAGTATGGCGAACTCGCCGATTGCGACCTCGTCGTCGAAGCCGTCTTCGAATCGATGGACGTGAAGCGAGAGGTCTTTACGAAGCTCGACAGCGTCGTGAAAACGAGCGCTATTCTCGCGACGAACACTTCGACGCTCGACATCGACGAGATTGCCGCTGCGACAAGGCGTCCGGCGCAGGTTCTCGGGATGCATTTCTTCGCTCCCGCAAACATCATGAAACTGCTCGAGGTCGTGCGTGGCAAATCGAGCTCGCTCGATGCCATCGCAACCGCGTTTGCCGTCGGGAAGAGCATGCGCAAGGTCACGGTGCTCTCGGGCAACGCCTTCGGGTTCATCGGGAATCGCATGCTGCTCGATTACGTGCGCGAGGCGCTCTACATGGCGGAGGAGGGGCTTCCGCCCTACCGCATCGATGCGGCGATGAAAGGTTTCGGCTTTCCGATGGGGCCGTTCGCGATGTTCGACCTCTCCGGGGTCGATGTCGCCTGGCACATTGCCCAAGCGCGTCCCGATCTCGGGTCGGGGCGAACGAAGGTCGTGCAACGCCTCTACGAGATGAAGCGCTTCGGCCAGAAGACCGGCGCCGGCTACTATCGGTACGACAAGAGTGTCGGCAGCGGACGCGAGCCGATTCGCGACGAGTCGGTGGAGAAGCTCTTCGCCGAGGAAGCGCAGCGCGCGGGCATCACTCAGCACCCAAACGTCTCCGACGCGGAAGTCGTGCGCCGCTGCACCTATGCCTTGATCAACGCAGGCGCGGCCTTGCTCGAGGAGGGCATCGCGCTGCGGCCCGGCGACATCGACATCGTCTACGTCTACGGTTACGGCTTCCCGCCGTACCATGGCGGGCCTATGTGGTATGCCGACGAGAGCGGTGTGAAAAACGTCTACGAGACGATCCTTCGTTTCCGCGAGGAGCTCGGCGATCGCTGGCAACCCTCGCGCTTGCTGAAGGAAATCGCCGAACGAGGCGGCGACTTCGCGACTGCCAGGTTGAGCGAAGCGAGTGTTAGCGACCGGAGTCGAACCACCGAGGCTGTCGCCTCTCATGCGTGAAGCCGCGATCGTCTCCGCTGCACGCACGCCGATCGGACGTGCCTTTCGCGGAGCGTTCAATCAAACACCGGGTGCGACGATGGCGGGCCACGTCATTCGCAGTGCAGTCGAGCGCGCCAAGGTCGATCCAGCGGAAGTCGAAGATGTGGTCGTGGGGGTCGGCCTGCCCGAGGGCGCGACCGGCAACAATCTCGGCCGCACCTCCGCGCTCCGCGCCGGGCTACCGGTGCAGGTCGGCGGACAGGTCGTCAGCCGCTTCTGTGCCTCAGGCCTAAACGCGGTTGCCGCGGCGGCGCAGCGTATCATCGTCGATGGCGCGAGTGTGATGATCGCGGGTGGCTGCGAATCGATCTCCATGGTACAGAACACCATGAACATGGTCGGATTCGACGAGGAGTGGCTCTTGCGCCACACGCCGGACATCTACATGCCGATGCTCTATACTGCAGATTTCGTTGCGAAGAAGTACAACGTGACGCGCGAGATGCAAGATGCATACGCCTTGCAAAGCCAACAGCGCACCGCAGCCGCGCAGCAGGCGGGAAGATTCGACGCCGAGATCGATCCGATGCCGTCGTGGAAGCTCGTCGAGGAGAAGGAGAGCGGCACCGTGCGTGAGGAGCAGGTGACGCTGCGCAAAGACGAAGGCAATCGTCCCGAGACGACGCTCGAAGCACTCGCCGGCCTGAAGGGCGCGGTTCCGGGCGTCGCGGACACCTCGATCACCGCTGGAAACTCATCGCAGCTTTCCGACGGCGCCGCTGCGGTCGTGCTCATGGACGCAGCCCTTGCCGAGAAGCGCAATCTCGAGCCGCTCGGTTTCTACCGCGGTATGGTAATCGCCGGTGTCGAGCCGGACGAGATGGGGATCGCACCGGTCTTCGCGGTTCCTAAGCTCCTCGAACGGTTCAACCTCAAGATGGATGACATCGACCTTTGGGAACTCAACGAGGCCTTCGCCGTACAGACGGTCTACTGTCGTGATCGCCTCGGAATCCCCAACGAGATCTTCAACGTCGACGGCGGGTCGATCTCGATCGGCCATCCGTACGGAATGACCGGCGCCCGCATGACGATGCACGCACTCATCGAAGGCAAGCGCCGCGGCGCGAAGCGCGTCGTCGTAACGATGTGCATCGGCGGCGGAATGGGCGCCGCAGGCCTCTTCGAAGTCGCCTAACGCCCTCTCGCAAAAGTTGTAGGCGACTTCTCATTCGTTGTCATCCTGAGCGGAGCGCCGTAGGCGCGGAGTCGAAGGACCACCTCGCGGCGCCAACTCGGCATTGAGGCCGTGTCTCTCATATGGGAATGAAATCGCCGACTTTCAGCATAATGTCGGGAAAGGCGAGCGGCGCGACGCTCTCGCCGCCGCGGATGATGCGCGATTCTGAATAAACGCTGCCCTCAGGTTTCGCGTAGATTTCGACGACGTTATCGCGGAGGTTGACGATCCAGTACTCGGCGATGCCCGCTCGTGCGTAGATCGGGAGTTTGATCTTTCGGTCGATCGGTAACGTGGAATCCGAAACTTCGATGAGGAGGTGCACGTCGCTCGCGAGCGGCCGGCGCGTCGCGTAGAAGTCCTCTCGTTCTTGCACGAGCGTAATGTCCGGCTCGGGCATTGAGTCCGGCGGAAGAGCGACCGGGCCCTGCGGCAGGAGGATCGCTCGTGTGCCCAGTGCGATGACGAGGAACCGAGTCAGCCGTGCCACGCACGAAGCGTGGCGCTCTCCCTGGACCATTTTTTTGACGATCTCCCCGGCAAGCAGCTCGACGCGATCGTCGCCGTCCAGGATTCCCTGCTTGATCATCGCCTCGTACTCCTCAAGGGAGAAGCGGCGATGCGCGAGTTCTGGGGCCATCCTTGGGACGTTCGACGCCACGCGCATGCTCCTCATTCACGCGCAGCGCTTGAACTAACAAGGGCGGTCGATGGCTGCGGAGAAGGCGCCGCGCAGTGGAAGCAGCGCGCTCGTCGACAGTTCTCGCCCTCGCACTCGCGGCTGCAGCGTGCACGCAGACGCAGCACCCACCGCCTATGCTCGGACGCATGACGCCTGGACCGACGCAGGCGACTTCGGGAACACCAGTCTACGTTGGTAATCCGGCGACATCGGTGCGCATCGAGACGCGCGTTCTCGGATTTAGTCCGGATGGATATGCGCGCTGGCTGGCGATCGCGCACTTCCTCGATGCGCACGGCAGGCCAACGCTCATTCTTGCGAACAGCAATCTGAATTGGATCCCGTCGGTGGGCGTCTCGCAGTGGCAGAACCGCATGCGCTACGCGCAACCCTCAGCAATCGTCTCGACCGACCGCGACGGACCGATCACGCTCACCGTGCAGCCGACGCTCCCGAAGCTAGCGGCTGTGGTCGTGCGAACGGACACGCGCGACTGGCGTATGGCGCGCGTCGTGGCCGGCGCCGTCGGACCGCACCTCGTCCAGATCGGATGGTTTCCCTACTCGGCACGGCCGGTGGCCATCGCGCGCATCGATTCGCGTGGAGCGCGTGCGCAGCTCGCGCAGGCACCGGGCGGATCGACCTACTACGATCCGAGCGTGCAGCCGGG
>JASHTE010000241.1 GCA_030040695.1 Vulcanimicrobiota bacterium
ATAAAGGTGGGGCAGAGTCCAGGCGGCATGATCGCCGGCATCGACGGTCTGCTCTGGTTCGTGAACGGCGACGACGGTACCGTGCAGTCGATCGATCCGAAGACGGAGGTCCCGAGCGCACCGATCCCGATCGGAGGCACGCTCAACGCGCTCGCGATCGTGGGAACGACGGCGTACGTAACGGTGTCGTCGCTCAACGAAGTAGTACCGGTCGATCTGCAGACCGATCGGCTCGGAACGCCGATCGCGGTAGGCATGACCCCGGAAGGCATTGCTGCATCGCCCGACGGGAGGAGCCTCTACGTGGTAGATCGGGGATCGAACGATGTGACACCGATTCACGTCGCAACGGGGAGGACGCTCTCCGCGATCCACGTCGGCGTCGCGCCCGAGAACGTCGCAATCGCGCCGGACGGCCGCACCGCGTACATCACCGATTCCGGCACGAACACCGTCACGCCGATCGATCTCGTATCACAAAAAGCGGAGCCGCCGATCGTTGTCGGCGGCTTACCTTACGGCATTACGGTAGACGAGAACGGCACGAGCGTCTGGGTCGTGAACCATCAGGACAACGACGTCGTCCCGATTGATACGGCGACGAAACGCGCGGGGAAGCCGATCCTCGATCTCTTCGGCCCGACGACCGTCATTCTACCGGAAAAGCTCTGACGTAGCGCCGCGGTTGTCGCTTCGTTCTAAACCGGAGTGGCTTTGAACGAGTAGGGATGCGGCGTTCCGTTGTTTGCGGAGCCCACGATCGTATCGCCGTGGAAGTTTCCGGTAAGCTGCCAGCTGCCCTCGAATCCGATCGTCAGCCAGATGGCGTCGCCCTGGCGTCCGCCGACGACGGGAATTCTGCTCGGCAATCCGGCAGGGTGATAGAAGCCGGTCACGTTCCCGTTAGCGTGGTACGTGAGGTCGATCGTTCCCGTCACCGGATAGTCAGCGGTCAGCGGGTTCCAGATCGAGATATTGAAGCTCGCCGCGTTCTGCGCTTGCGAAGGGGCGCAGAGTGAGCCGCAGACCGTGGCTCGCGCGATACCGACCGAGCCGGCGGCCACGAGCGCGACGAGTAGTGAAAGTGTGACGAACCGTTTCATTATTCTCTTTTCAACCTCTCCAGATTACTTCGTATTCGGCAACGCCGAGTCATTCGGAATGGGCCGGACGATGAAGTAGAAGACCTCTCGGCCGTAAAACTGGTAGGCACGCCCGAGAAGCTTCCCGCCGTTGAGCTTTGCGTTCACGTGGAGCCCTTGAACTCCACCGACCTCGAACGAGACGTCCTCGGCCGAGAGCGTACCGGTGACCGGGAGGACAGCGCCGTCGGTGGGGTCGGTCGGCCGATAGTAGCCACTGATCGAGCCATCGCCGGCGATGGTCAGGTCGAGCACTGCCGAGACGGGGAAACTGCCCTGGGTGCCGGCGCCAGGGAAGCGATACAACTCCGTGTAGTAATGGTGCGTCGCCGCCTGGGCAGCGGCAGAAGCAAGCGCAGGGAACGCGAGAAACGCGAGCGCGGCGCTGAGGGCCGCAAGCCGGCCTCGGGTCATGACGCTAGTATAACGCTTCTCGACCGGACTTCGTTCAGACCCCGCCAACGATCGAGAAGCCGGCGTAGGGCTCGAGGGCACGCGGGACGGCGATCGTCCCGTCGGCGCGCTGAAAGTTCTCCATGAGGGCGAGCAGCGTACGCCCGATCGCAAGCCCCGAACCGTTGAGCGTATGCACGTACTCCGGCTTGCTCTTCGCGTCGCGGCGAAAGCGGATCGCCGAGCGGCGCGCTTGGAAGTCGGTGCAGTTCGAGCACGAGCTGATCTCGCGGTAGGCCTTTGCGCTCGGCACCCAGACCTCGAGGTCGTATGTCTTCGCCGCATTGAATCCCACGTCGCCCGCGCAGAGTGCAACGATACGATGCGGTAGCTCGAGCTCTCGCAGGAGCGAGGCTGCATCTTCGGTCAATGACTCGAGCGCTTCGAAGGAGCGTTCCGGGTGAGAGAGCCAGACGAGCTCGACTTTGTCGAACTGATGCTGGCGCATAATTCCGCGCGTCTCCTTGCCGGCTGCACCCGCCTCTTTACGAAAACAGGGTGTGAAGGCGGTGTACTTACACGGGAGCTCGGCGGCGTCGATGATTTCGTCACCGCGCAAGGCGGTGAGCGGAACCTCTGCGGTGGGAATCAGGTAGAGATCGGTATCGTCGTCATGGAACATCGCGTCGGAGAACTTGCTGAGCTGTCCCGTCGACCACATCGTTGCCCGTGTGACGAGATAGGGCGGAGCGATCTCGACGTATCCTCGCACCGTGGCGCGATCGAGGAAGAACTGCGCGAGCGCGCGCGCGAGTCGCGCGCCGTCTCCTTTCAATATAGAGAAGCGGCTTCCGGAGAGGCGCACCGCTCGCTCGAAGTCGAGAATCCCGAGCGCCTCGCCGAGCTCCCAATGCGGCTTGGGTGTGAAGTCGAACCGCGGCGGCTCGCCCCACGCTCGCACGGTGACATTCGCTCGCTCGTCCGCGCCGTCGGGCACGCTCTCGTCCAGAAGATTCGGCAGGTGCTCCAGCAAAGCGCGCAGCGGCGATCCCTCGACATCCGGGGCGAGCTCGCGCACGCGCTCTTGTTGCTGCTCGCTCAGTTTCGCGAGCACATCGAGCCGTGGGCGTCGCTCGGCGGTGGCAGCAGCCTTATCCGGCGCCCGACCGATTTGCTCCGAAAGCGTTCGCCGTTCCGACTGTGCCCGCTCGAGGTCTGCGAGCGCGGAGCGGTACTCCGTGTCGAGGCGCAGAACGTCGTCGAGGACCGACGGATCGAGTCCGCGGCGCTGCAGTGAGCGCCGAACACGGTCGGGATCACGACGTATGACGACGATATCGAGCATGACGAGAGGCTTC
>JASHTE010000242.1 GCA_030040695.1 Vulcanimicrobiota bacterium
ATCCTCTTCGCCGTTTCCTTCGTTGCAAACTCAACGATCCCGTACATCGTGCAGCAGCAGTGGGTTCACCCTCCGGCGCACTTCTTCAGCCCTGCACATGTGCTCGTGCTCGTCGCCTTCTTCATGCTCATCATCGCTGAAACCGGGCGCCTGCCGGTCGACAATCCGCTCGGGCACTTCGAGCTCGCGATGATCGAGGAGTCGCGGGTGCTCGACTTCTCCGGGCGCTCGTTCGCTCTGCTCAAATGGGGCAGCGCAATGAAGATGGTCGTGCTGGCCGTGGTTTTCGTGAACGTGCTCTTCGCGCCGTGGGGTCTGGCGACGACGCCGACGCTCCAGGAGCTCGCCCAAGCGATCATCGCGGTTTTCATCAAGATCGTCGTGCTCCTCGCCGTCCTGGTAGTCGTCGAAACATCGTTCTCGAAGCTGCGCCTCTTCCGGATTGCCGAGTACCTCGGCGGCGCATTCGTCGTCGCCGTCACGGCGATGATCGCCGCGGTGCTCTCACCATGAACGCTCAGGCTTTCATTCCGGAGATCAACGCGCTGATCTGCGGTTTCTTCGTTCTCAGCGCGTTCGCGATGGTTGTCGTTCGCCAGATCGGCGCGTGCCTTGGCGTTTTCATCGCCCAATCGCTGCTGCTCGCACTCTCCGCATTCGTTCTCGGCGCGTCGCCGTTCTCGTGGCATCTCTACGCCGTCGGTATAGTGACGCTGCTGAGCAAGGTGATCGTGATTCCGTGGCTGCTGCGCCGGTTCGTTCCGGGCGAGATATACACGCTGCGGGAGATATCGCAGAGTATCGACGTGCCGACAGCTTTGCTCATCGCACTTGCCCTCGCCCTCGTTGGCTTCGTACTCGGCACGCGCCTCGTCACCGCGGCACCGTTGCTCGCAACGCAGAACGTGATCGTCGGCCTCGCGTCGCTGCTCATCGGCGCGCTCGTGCTCGCCGTCCGGCGTGAGGCCGTGCCGCAGATGCTCGGCATCCTCGCGATGGAGAACGCAGCCTTCCTGGCGGGAATCGCGATTGCGCCGGACTTTCCACTCATCGCCGAGCTCGCCATCGCCTTCGATGTGCCGCTGCTTGCTTTCATCGTTGCGATATTGACACGCGCCGTCTACCGTCGCGTCGGTTCCACTGCGGTCGGAGAGCTCGCCGCGCTGCGGGAGCATCCGCAGTGATCCTTTTCGTTGCCGTCTTGCTTCCCGTTCTTGCCGGGCTCTGGTGCGCATTCCCGCGAAGCGAGCGTGGCGCACCGGTTGTGACTGCCTCGTTTGTTGCAGCGTCGTTCCTCCTGACGATCTGGATCGCCGCCCGCACCGCCGCGACGGGGCAGGTCGTCGCCGTCGGCGATTGGGTGCAGGTCGACGCATTTGCGGTCGTGCTCATGCTTGCAATCGCGACCGTCTCGTTCGGAGCGGCAGTCTATTCTACCGGATACATCGCCCTCCTGAATCCGCCGCCACAGCGCGTCCGCTTGTACTACGCAAACTTCTCGCTCTTCATCGTCTCGATGCTCGCGATTTCGGTCTGCGTCGAGCCGGGCTTGGCATGGATTGCCGTCGAGTTGACGACGCTGCTTTCGGTGCTGCTCGTGAGCTTTGCCGACACAGCCGAAGCACTCGAAGCCGCGTGGAAGTATATGGTTATCACGCTCCTGGGCGCGACCGTCGCGGTTCTCGGCGTTCTCGTTCTGTTCTGGGCGCAGCACGCGGCCGGCGGAACGACGTTCACGTACGCCGGGCTTGCGGCCGACGCACATCGCATGAACCCGGTGCTCGTCTCGGCAGCATTCGCCTTGCTCCTCATCGGCTTCGGCGCGAAGATCGGGCTCTTCCCGATGCACACGTGGCTTCCCGACGCGCATAGCCAGGCGCCCGCACCCGTCTGCGCGATTCTCTCAGGCGTCGAGACGTCGGCTGTTCTGTACGTACTGATTCGACTCGCAGCGACATTTCGCGCAATTCCCGCGGTCCACGCCGATCTCTGGTTCGCGATCTTCGGCGCCGCCTCGCTCGTCGCGGCGGCACTCCTCATCGTTCAGACACACGACTTGAAGCGTCTCTTCGCTTTCTCGACTGTCGAGCACATGGGGATCATGCTGCTCGCGGCATCGATCACGACTGCCGCTGGAGGCATCGGACTCGTCTGGCAGATGCTCACGCACGCGCTCGCCAAGTCGCTTTGCTTCTTCGCAGCGGGCGGCGTTGCGCTCGTCGCCGGAACGACTGAGATCGCGAAGCTTCGCGGATTACAGGCCCGCGCGCCGCTGGTAGGCACCATGCTCTTGATCGGGGCGCTTGCAATTGCCGGAGCGCCGCCATTTGCAGTCTTCCTCAGCGAGCTCGCGATTGCGCTCGCGGCGGTGTATGCGGGGCATGTCTGGATCGCAGTCGTGCTGCTGCTCTTCGTCGGGATCGCGTTCGCGGGAATGATGGGAAAGGTGACGAGCGTCGTGCTCGGTCGCGAAGACACGCATCGCGAAATTGGGCATCTGCCACCATCGACGGCAGTCGTTCTGCTGTCGGCGGCCGTTCCCGTGCTCGTGCTCGGGCTTTGGATCCCAGGAGGCCTCGCGCACCTCTTCTCGATGGCGGCGACGGAGATGGTCGCGCCGTGACGATACGCACGCTCCCGCCACACCAGCTCGTCGAGGCATGCAACGAGCTCCACCGCTCGGGATGGCGTCTCGCTACGATCGCGGTTACCGACTCCGAGCTACCGGAGCTGCGTTACGTGTTCTGGAACACGAATGGTCCAGGATGGCAGCAGTTGTGCGTCGCACCGACGCCCATGCCGGAAGGAGTGCGGCGCATTCCAAGCCTCACGCCGACGATCGTTGCGGCGGATTGGTTGGAACGCGAAATCGAAGATCTCTTCGCCATCGACTTCGAGGGGCATCCGCGGCTCGGAGATTTTGTGCTCCACGACAGCCGCTGGGAAGAGGGTGTCGGTCCGATGCGAGCCGGAGCGCGCACGCAACAGGCGCTCGTCGAGCGAGCGTGGCGACCTCGTCGTGTGTTACGCGACGAGGGGGCCTTTGTGATGCCCGTCGGTCCCGTCTACTCAGGCGAGGCCGAGTCCGCGCTCTTCCTTTTGGAGACCGTCGGCGAGGACGTCGTTCGTACCGTGCCGCGGCTCTTCTATAAGTATCGCGGCATAGAGAAGCTGGCCCAACAGCACAGCGCCGACGATGCGCTCCTCCTCGTCGAGCGCGCAAACGGAACATCCGCATTCGCGCACGCCTGGACGTATTGCATGGCTGCAGAAGAGATTCTGCACGTCGTCGTTCCCGAGCGAGCGATGCGCATCCGCACGATCTTCGCGGAGATCGAGCGAATACGTCGTCACGTTGCGGTGCTGCGCGCGATCGTCGATTCGACCGCGCTTTGGGTCCCGGCTGCGCGCCTGCTCGAGCTCGAAGAGCACCTCCTGCGCATTTGCGGCGATCTCGCCGGGCACCGCTACCTCTTCGGCTTCACCGTCATAGGAGGCCTACAGCGTGACGTGAATGACTAAGCGCTCACACGTAGCGTTGCACGGATGAACGCAATTACCGGGAGCGTTCGCTCGATCGTCGCGCAGCTCGAGCGAACCTCGAGCTTTCTCGATCGCATTCAGCGCGTCGGCATTCTTTCACCGGAGCGTGCGCATGAATTCGGCGTCGTCGGCCCCTTTGCTCGTGCAAGCCGCGTCGCGTACGACCTACGGCGCGTACAACCCTATGGAGCGTACCAGAACGTGGCGTTCGAGCCGCCGACCGCATCCGAAGGAGACGGTTACGCGCGCCTGCGCGTCTTAGCGGAGGAGATTGCGATCTCGCTCTCGATCGTCGAACAGCTCGAGCGCGATCTGCGCCCGGGGCCCGTTCGCGTCGAGTGGACGCCGACTGCCGGTGAGGCCTTAGCCTGGTGCGAAGCGCCCGCCGGGGCAACCGTGCAACTGTTGCGTCTGAACGATGAAGGACGCTGCACGCTATTGCGCTTCACGCCGCCGTCGTTTCGCAATTGGCAGAGCTTCCGGTGGGTTACTGAAGACTTCGCCTTTCAGGATTTCCCGATCATCCTGGCTACGTGCGGCCTCTCGGTCGCGGAGAACGATCGATGAGCTGGTTCGTGCGCGGTATCCTCGGCGGCATACGGACGATGCGCCGCGCCGTTCGCGCGGAGAGCGCACCCGGAACGACGCCGGGGCTGCCAACGAGCGTCTCTCCGGCGACTGCCGAGCAGCGCGCGCTCGAGGCGATATGCCCGACGAACGCGATCATCGCGGAAGACGGCGGCGTCCGTGTGCGGGAAGAGCGCTGCGTGCACTGCATGCGTTGCAGTCCGGCCGTCACCGCAGCACCGCTTCCGTGGCGTGACGACGTTGCATGGGTGCGCGGCGCGCGGCAGGAGATCGATGAAGCCGCGCTTCGCGGCGCCTTTCGCCGCTCGATTCACGTCCGCGTCGTCGACGCGGGGGATTGCGGTTCGTGCCTGAGCGAGCTGACGCACCTGAACGACCCGCTCTACAACATGCACCGGCTCGGTATCTTCGTCACGCCGACGCCGAGGCAGGCCGACGTTCTCGTCGTCGTCGGCCCGGTCACGGAGCAGATGCGCTCGGCGCTCCTCGAAGCGTACGATGCGATGCCGGAGCCGAAGCGCGTGCTCGCAATCGGGGCCTGCGCATCGAGCGGCGGCATCTTCGGGCCCAGCTTCACCTCGGCTGCAGGAGCAAGCGACGTCGTTCCGGTCGACGTCATGCTGCCCGGATGCCCGCCGCCGCCGCTCGCTATCCTCGATGCGCTGCTCGCACTGACCGGCGACCGCAAGCGATGAACCGAGGCGCCCTTGCGACAGCGTTCCTCGGAGCGCTGATCGGCGCGTGCATGCTCGCGCTCGGTGCCGCGGCGCTTCTCGGAAGGGCGCCCACGATAGTGCACTCGTGGTCGCTACCGGCCTTCGGCACTCCGCACT
>JASHTE010000243.1 GCA_030040695.1 Vulcanimicrobiota bacterium
CGCTTCTTCGACGCCGTCGATCGCCTCCGGCGCTAAGTCTGTCATCCGGATAAGCGCAGTACGCTACTAAGCTCCTCGTGAATCAGCGCGTTACTCGCAAGAATTGAATCGTCGCCGAGTGCGTACGCGTTGCCGTCGATGCGTGTCACCTTCCCGCCGGCTTCGCGTATGAGGAGAATGCCCGCCGCAACGTCCCAAGCGGGTAGATCGAACTCCCAGAAGCCGTCGAAGCGGCCGCACGCGATGTAGGCGAGATCGATTGCCGCGGCGCCGTCGCGGCGCACCGCCTGCGCATGATCCGAGACGACTGCAAATTGCCGGCCGTTGCGCGAGAAGTTTGCCGGGTGAAACCCGGTGCACGTAAGCGCGTCGCCAAGCCTCTCTACGCGGGAGACTGAGATCACCGCGTCGTTGAGCCTCGCGCCGCTACCACGCTCCGCCGAGAAACACTCGTCCAGCGCCGGAGCGTAGATGACGCCACCGACGAGCTCTCCTTCTCGCTCGTATCCTATTGAAACATTCCACAGCGGATACCCGTGAGCGAAGTTCGTCGTACCGTCGAGCGGATCGATGATCCATCGTTCGAGCGCACTACCTTCGTGAAGTCCACTCTCCTCGGTGAGAATTGAGGCGTTCGGATGCGCTGCGCGCAAGCGCTCGACGATCAGTCTCTCGCTCGCGCCGTCCGCCAGTGTGACGATATCGGCTCGCCGTGCTTTTTCGCGAATCCCCAGCGGCCGGCGCTGAAGCTCGAGGAGCAGCGCCCCCGCCTCGCGCGCAACCTCCAGAGCGAGCTCCAAGGGGCGTCTCATGCTTTTGTTCGTTCCATTCTGTCGACATTCGAGGCGTCCACGCGCAGCAGCGCGTACGCGCGCTCCGTCATCGTGGGTCTGAACTGCGAGAGCAACACGAGAACGTAGGGATCGCCACCGTAGGGATCGACGATCGCGACGTCGTTACGCACGTCGTCGAGCACGCCGGTCTTATTGGCAATTGGAACACGCCGAGCGATTCCCGTTGGAATCGTCTCACGGTCCTCTTGTCCCAGCATGATGTTCACCATCGTTCGGCAGCCGCTCGTGCTCGCAACCGCGGTCGCCTTCCCTCGCGCTCCGCGTGCAAGCCCGAGGAGGAGCGCATTCATGTCGCGGGCGCTCGTCGTGTTGTCGATGCCGTGCGCTCGCGCGACGAAATCCATGAAGTGGCGCCGCAGCCTCGTCTCGGCGAGGCAGAGCGACTCGGCGACCTCGTTGACGCGCACGAAGGAGAGGCGATCGGCGAGCACGTTCCCGGCGGTGTTGTCGCTCTGGGTGATCATCGCCCGGACGAGATGCTGAACGCTTGCGCGCGTGCCCGGCGCGTCGCCTCCGAAACTCTCGGAGCCGGCAACGATCTCGCGACGCTCGATGGTAAGCCGGTCGGACCACCGTAGTGTTCCGGCGTCGATCGCGCGCACGACGGCAACGAGAATAATGAGCTTGATAAGCGAGGCGGCCGGGAATGAGGCGCTCGCACCTTCGTAGAGGAACGGATGTCCGTCACGCAGGCGCTGCGCAACGACGGCGAGTCGCCCGGGAAACGCCCAGGGGGCGCGCACCGCGGCAGCGAGCACCGCGGCGAGGGTCTGATTGAGGAAGAGCCTACGCTTCATTGAGCACCTCTTCGACCAGTGAGGGCCCGGATCGCGGCGGCGCCGCAGGCCCCGAGTACCTCGCCGCTCGGAAACGACCAGGCCCGGGAGCGCGACGGCGCCGCCATTTCCGCTGCAGCTTTCAACAGGCTCGTGCAGCGGCCCAGCGTGCAAGTAGTACTTTAGTAGGTCAAGCGCAGATTGTACGTGCAGGTATTGATGCCGTGCCAAATGACCTGATGGCGATCACCGTAGATGACACGTACATCCTCGGCACAGCCCTCGCCGATGCTGAAGACGGCGCGCGTTCCCGGCGCAACCGGAGCGTGAATGAGGTTAGGACCCCACAGTGCGCGGTTCACTCCGGAGATCTGCATGATCGTCGCGATGTGCCGACCCGCGTTGATGACGACGAAACGATGGGCTGCAAGCACCGGCGCAGTGCTGAGAAGCGCTGCGCTCAGAACGAGTGCGAGGGACAGGATGCCCTTTTTTGCCATGATTGTTTGACCTTTCAGCAAGAGGAAAGCAGGCTGCCCCCTTTCGATGGACCCTTGCAAGGGGCCCCTCGCCGTCGGGCCTTGGTAACCTTGACCGCGACGGCTATACTGAAGTATGGATACCTCGCTAGGTGAGGCGTCCACGCAATACACAGGCCGCTGCCCGGAAACGTCGAGAGACGCCAAGCGGGTAGACCAGGCTCCGCCGAGACAAGGCGATGCCTAATGCGGCTGAGACGCGGCAGAGCCGCATCTCTAGGGGCGTGGTGCCAAAGCTTGATCGGAGCGAATGAGGTAGCAGCCTTCGGGAGGCGTCCCTTTCGCACCGCGACCGGCGAGGACATCGCCGGTTTTTCTTTTTGAGGAGGGGGTGAGCAGCCGATGGCATTTACCGAAGGATTCATCTCGGAGCTCGTCGGTCGCAAAGCGACCATCGACGATCTGCCGATCGGTAAGGTCGCCGACTTCATCGTCAACAATCCGCAAGATGCCTTTCCGCAGATCGACGCGCTTGTCGTGAAGACCGCGCAGGGAAGGCGTACGGTTCCGATCGAGCAGGTTGCCGATATCGACCGCAACGGCACCGTCGCGCTGACGATGACGCCGAAGGATCCCGCACCACCGGAAGATGAGACCCTCTATCTCGTCTCGGATCTGCTCGACAAGCAGATCGTCGACGTCGACGGCCGCAAAGTCGTGCGTATCAACGACCTTGAGATCGCATCGACCGGTGGGCGCCTGCGCGTCATCGCGGCCGACGTCGGTGTAAGCGGGCTGCTCCGCCGCCTCGGATTCCACGCCGTCGGAAAGCGCCTTACGCCGGAGATGTACCGCGGCGCACCGCACTCGCTCATTCCCTGGAGCTCCGTCGCGCCGATCAACGAAAAGAATCCGTTCCAGGTTCGGCTCGCCGTCAAGGAGAGCAAGCTTTCGCGCCTCCATCCCTCCGAGCTCGCCGAGATCATCGGCGACCTCTCGAAGCGCGAGGCGTTAGCGATCGTGAGACAGCTCGACGACGAGACGGCCGCCGACGCCTTCGAGCATCTCGACCGCGACGTGCAGATGTCGCTGATCGAAGACATCGGTACCGAACGTGCAGCCGACATCATCGAGGAGATGGACGCCGATGA
This sequence comes from Vulcanimicrobiota bacterium, assembly GCA_030040695.1. GTDB lineage: Bacteria > Vulcanimicrobiota > Vulcanimicrobiia > Vulcanimicrobiales > Vulcanimicrobiaceae > Tyrphobacter. Next base: position 3,261 of record JASHTE010000243.1, read on the forward strand.
CGCGGCCGATCTGCTCGCCGATCTTCCGGAAGAGGATCGCACGAAGCTCCTCGGCGAGATGAACACCTACACGGCGCACGAGCTGCGCGAGCTCGCGAAATACCCGGACGACACCGCCGGCGGTTTGATGACGACGAACTTCGTTTGGATCTATCCGCACCGCACGACCGAGGCGACGATCAAGAAGATTCGCGAGCTTGGCCCCGGTACCGAGTTCATCTATTACCTGTATGTCGTCGACAAGCGCGACCGGCTACTCGGTGTGCTCTCCCTACGCACGCTCCTCCTCGCTCTGCCGACGGCCTTCATCGAGCGCATCATGGAGACCGATATCGTCAGCGTCCCGCCCGAGACGCCTGCGCGTGAGGTCGCAGCGACGATCGCGAAGTACGATTTACTCGCCGTGCCCGTCGTGCACGAGTCGGGACGGCTGCTCGGCGTCGTGACCGTCGATGACGCGATCGATGCGATCATGCCGAGCGACATCGCGCGGCGCCTGCCGCGCTTCACGCGCCACCACAAAGCACACGCAACGACCGAGACGGTGTAGGCATGCGGATTGCGGGCCGGGTGCGATTGCGACAGCTCCTGCTCTTCCTCTCGATCATCGGGCCCGGCATCATCACCGCAAACGCCGACAACGACGTCGGTGGCATTGCCACGTATTCGCTCGCCGGAGTACAGTTCGGCTACTGGCTGCTCTGGCTTCTCATTCCGGTGACGCTCATTCTCTACGTCGCGCAAGAGATGGGCGCACGCATGGGCGTCATCACCGGCAAGGGGCTCGCGGATCTCATTCGGGAGAACTTCGGGGTCAAAGTAACCTTCTGGGTACTCGTCCTCTTCGTGCTCGGCGACCTCGGCAACGTGGCGACCGAATTTGCAGGCGTCTCATCGGCAGCCTCGATCTTCCATACGTACACGCACTTCATCGAGCCGCTTTGGCTTGTACCGGCCGCCGCAGCATTTGTCTTCATCACGGTCACGAGCAACAACCGCAAGATCGTCGAGCGCATCTTCTTCGGCTTCTGCGCCGTCTACGTCGCGTACATCATCAGCGGCGTCATGGTGCATCCAAACTGGCACGACGTGCTACGCGGTACGTTTCTTCCAATCTTCACGCCATCGAAGGCGTACTTTCTCATGGTCGTCGGCGTCATCGGCACGACGATCGCACCGTGGCAGCAGTTTTACATTCAGGCAGCCGCCGTGGAAAAGGGCATCCCCCGCGAGGACTACCGCTACACGCAGTGGGACGTCGCGATCGGCTCCGTCACGTGCGACATTGTCGCCTTTTTCATCATCGTTGCGAGCGCGGCGACGATCTACGTCTTCAACGCCGCGCACCCACACCATCTGATCTCGGTTTCGCAGCCGAGCGACGTTGCGGTCGCGCTCGCGCCGCTTGCCGGAAGGTTCGCCTCACTGCTCTTTGCGGTGGGTCTGCTCAACGCGGCGATCTTCACGGCCTCGATCCTGCCGCTTTCGACGGCATATTACGTCTGCGAGGCGTTCGGCTTCGAGCGTGGCGTCGAGCTGCGCTTCAAGCAGGCACCGATCTTCTACGGTCTCTACCTCACGTTCATCGTCATCGGTGCGGGCATCGTCATGATTCCCGGCGCGCCGCTGCTCGGGATCATCTTCTACTCGCAGGTCGTCAACGGTGGGCTTCTGCCGGTCGTGCTCTTCCTCACGCTCTTGCTCATCAACAACCGGCGTCTCATGGGGGAATTCACGAACAG
>JASHTE010000244.1 GCA_030040695.1 Vulcanimicrobiota bacterium
GATTTTCTCCTCGTCAACTATCCCGTTTTCAACATCCCGGCCGCATCCGAGTACGTCGACTTCCTCACAAAGAGTCAAAACGGTCAGCTGCCGGCATTCTATCGCGAGTATCCGAATGCGGCGCGCCTCAACGAGGCGATTTCATCGCAGCGCGTCTCGAGCCCGCTCCTCCAGCGATACTACAGCATGACGCCGTACGCGCTCGGCTCGAACGTTGTCAAATACTCCGCGCAACCCGTCTCGTGCACCACGGGCGCTGCGTTGCATGACGATGGCGTCGGACCGCTGCCGACGAATCCGCACTACCTGCGCAAAGCCATGATTGCCTCGCTCGCACACGCGCCGAGCTGCTTCCTCTTCATGGTGCAACGACGCACCGATCCCAACACGATGCCGATCGAAGATGCCACCGTGCTCTGGGACGAGCGCCGCGCGCCGTTCGTCACCGTAGCGCTGGTCGAGATTCCGGCACAGCGCTTCGACAGCACGCAGCAAGACACGTTCTGCGAGAACCTCTCCTACACGCCGTGGCACGCCTTACCCGAACAGCGTCCACTGGGCTTTGTCAACCGTATCCGCCGCGTCGTTTACGACGCCATTTCCTCTCTTCGCCATCGGCTCAACGGCGCGCCGCGCCAAGAGCCGACCGGCAACGAGCACTTTCCAGGGAGTCCGACATGGTAAGAACGTTTGCTCTTCTCATCCTCGCGCTCGCGGTAACACTCGGCGGCGTCATCGCCGTCGCGCGCTCGGGCTCGGATCCGTCCACGCAACGGATCACCTACTTGGATCAGGGCTGGAACGCCGGGACGCGCGAGCACTTCTACTACATCACGCAGGGGACCGTCATCATGCCGGCGAGCTGGCTCGCGGCCATCGACGCACCCGACGGGCAACCGCTCATGTCGCAGGGAAGGATGCAGCGTCTCGGTTTCGTGTACGATGATGCCTCATCGCCTGCCGGTCCTTACCACTGGCCGATCGGCTTCGCAATCGATAACCGCACGGCAATCCCCACCGTCGGCCTCACCTGCGCAGCATGTCATACCGGGCAGATCACCTATCGCGGTGCGGCGATACGCATCGATGGGGGACAGGCGAACATCAATCTCGACGCCTTGAAGAGTCTGATCGATGCCTCGATTCTTTCGACCGGCGGGAACGCCCGGCTGCTCTCTGCGTTCGAGCGGCGCGCCGTCAGGCTTGGATATCCTCGCAACCGCATCGTCGCGGATTTCAACGCTCGGTATCAAGGTGTCGTTCGCAGCGGCGCCGCGCGCGCACAAATCGCTGCGACGAACACGCTCGCCGGCCCGGGGCGCAACGACGCGCTTGCGGTGATCGCACGGATACTCTTCAACAACGCCATCGACGTGCCGAGCAACACGAACCGGGGAACGGCCCCGGTAGACTACCCGTATCTCTGGGGAATCTCGCATCTCAACTGGGTGCAGTACAACGGTTCGGTCCGCCAGCCGATGGCCCGAAACATCGGCGAAGCACTCGGCGTCGGCGCCCAGACGCATTTCATCAATCCCGCAACGGGAGCGCTCTCGCCGCTTCCCGGGCGTTGGCGCACCTCGATTCCAATTGAAAATCTCCATACAATCGAAACGATGCTCGCCACGCTCCAGCCGCCGCCCTGGCCGCAATCGGTTCTCGGTCGTGTCGATCGAGCGCTGGCCGCGCGAGGGCGTCAGCTCTTCGTTCAGAATTGCTCCGCCTGTCACGGGATCAGGGAGATCCCGAGCTCTCCCGGTGAGGAGTGGAGCGTGAAGGTGATCGCGCTGCAAACGATCGGAACCGATCCTATGCAAGCACGGAACTTCGCGCAGACTGTCTACGACGGGAGGAAACTCGGGCTCTCCGCGCATGCGACGGCGGCCGAGGGGCTGCAGGCCGTGACGAGTGCCGTGCGCACGCAGGCATATATCGACGCGCACATCCCGCGCTCGCTGTGGCCGCAGTACGACGGGTACGGGCGCCAGGACAGCGTCACCGCGCCGTGCGGATACAAGGCACGCCCGCTCGTCGGTGTCTGGGCGACGCCGCCTTTTCTCCACAACGGATCGGTGCCGTCGATCTTCGCACTGCTCAGTGACACGCGTCCCCGGCAGTTCTGGGTAGGCAGCACCGAGTTCGACCCGAGAAATTTGGGCATCGTCACCACGCGCGTCCCCGGCGGTATGCTGTTCGACACCTCGATCGTCGGCAACAGCAACGCCGGTCACTGGTTTGCAAACGACACGCGCCCGGGGCGCATCGGGCATCGCCTCACGGTCGCGCAACGCTACGCGATCATCGAGTACCTGAAGATCGCTTCGTATGCGAACTATCCGCGCATCTTCGTCACGCATCCCGACCCGGAGCCCTGCGTTGGGACGAGTTCATACGGATCCTGGTAGCAGCTAGCGTTCAGAAGGGGATCTGGTTCTCGTCCTCCGCGGCCGGAGGCGTCATCCGGTCATCGGTACGGTCGACATCTTTGATCGACGCCTCCGCACTCTTCAGAAGCCTATCGCAATCGGCGATGAGCGTCTTGCCCTCTTTGAAGAGCAGCGTCGCGCGCGCGAGATCGATGCCCGTGCCTTCGAGCTCCTTGACGATCTGCTCGATGCGCGCGAGTTTTTGCTCGAAGCTCTGAAGCGGCTCACTCATCCGGTAGCACCCCTTCGACGCGCGCGCTCGCTCTTCCACGCTCGAAGCGGGCCTCGATCGCGTCGCCGGCGCGCAGTGCCGCCGCGTCGCGAACGGCTTTGCCTCCGGCGGTGACGATCGCGTAGCCGCGCTCTAGCGGCGAAAGCGGATTGAGCCCCTCGAGACGAGCCGCCGTACGTTCGAGCCTGCGGTACAAACCGCCGAAGTACCGCTCTCGCCCGGTCTCGATGTTGCCGGCGAGTGCGATCAGGCGCTCGCGCTGCCGTCCGATGAGCCGCTGAGGGCTGAGCCGCTGCAAACGCATTTGCAGATCGCTGAGCTGCGTACGCTTCCGTGTGAAGAGTAATGCGCCCGCGTGTCCGAGGCGCAGCCTGAGGTCGTCGGTGCGACGGGAGGCCTGCAACACGATCCCTCGCACAACGTGCCTGAGCGCACGTTCTGCTTCGCGAACTCTGCGGGCGGCGAGCACCCACCCTTGTGCGATATGCTCGGCTGCGAGCGACGGCGTGCCGAAGCTGCGGTCCGCTGCATCGTCGGCGAGATGGTGATCGCCGGAGTGGCCGATCGCCGTGAGCACCGGATGCCGCGCCCGGACGATCGCGCGCACCACCGGCTCGAGATTGAACGGAAAGAGGTCTTCGTACGACCCGCCGCCGCGCGTGAGGACGATCACGTCGACGTCGAGCCGTGATGCACCGTCGAGTGC
>JASHTE010000028.1 GCA_030040695.1 Vulcanimicrobiota bacterium
TTGAGAAGAGTCGCTTCGCCGAGGCGCAGATCGTCTCAATCTCTCAAAGAGCTGGACGCGAGAACGCCGGCGTCCGCAGTCGAGTTGAGTGGAACTATGTTGCTCAGACTGTGCTCGCCCGCGTCGGGGAGCCCCGCCCGAGCACAGCGTGAGGGTTACATATCTGCAGTCGTCAGTGGCGTTAATACTCTCACGAGGAGCATGAGACTGTTGCATCCCGACTACTCGAGCCCCATGGGTCTCAGCGGCGATTCATGTGCTAGCGGTGGATGCTAGCGAGGATACGACCCTTCATATTAGTCGCTTGTATCGCTTGCATTGGCATTTTAGCGCTATTAAACGTCTCTCTAGTAAAAGTCACGAGCTACCGATGGGAGGCGTCCAGAAAGCAATTTCTTACGGAAGTTGTGCAAACGGCGTGGGGAGCGCCTATTCGGCGGCAAGACACCGCCGGTAACGGCAGCGTTCTTGTAATGGCGTTCGTCAACGGACGACCCTCGCGAGTCGAATATGGGTCCAGCCTGCCGTTGTTCATACAGGCCAGCCTCCCCGAGCCCTTCGGCTACTTGCCGGTATCGTCTGGCAATGCCACAGTCACCACCGCGAGGCTAAAGGTCGTCTGGGGGGGCCGCTAGAATCGGCATTGCGCGCGTTGGGATGCCCGTCGTCCTTATTAAGCCTACGTGCGATGCGTCGACCGCATCTTACGCTTCTCGCCGGCGTGGTGGTTCACAGGCGGGCCGAAGTCGAGCGGCTCGGCAGTTGCGTGCTACTGCATTCGTGGAACACATCCGGAGGCGGGGATTATTATCGCGCCGAACGTACGGACCGTTTCTATCCGCTCTTGCCCTCTGTCTAACTCGCAGTACTTCGCAGTTCCGCGACAGTATTACCGGTTTCGGTGCGCCATCTGGCCGGTTCCTGATCAACGTGCTCTTCACGTACTGTGCCTGCGGCACGGAGAGCGTTCCCTAAAAAGTGTGCAGGATGCTTTTTCAACCGATCTGGCGTCTTTTGCACCGCTTTGCACCGGTTTAAGCTGATTTTGCACCGATGTAACCCGATTTACACCGATTTACTTGGAAAGTCGCGATTTGCGTTGCTAAGTTGAGCGGCCGTATACTCGGCGCACAAGTTATTGCATTTGTGCGTGGAGGCTTCGTATGCGACGCATCATCGCCGGCGTTCTTTTCGTCACTTTGCTCGCGCAGTCGTCGGGAGCGCAAGCGCTCGCGGCGACCGGCTCGGGACAGTCACTCGCGTTCGTCGGCCCGCTGCTCGTCGCGCTCGCAGCGCCGATCCACGCAACGTGGCTAAACTCACGCTGGCGCGCGATGCTCAGCGGCGGTCTCAACCGCTACGACGCGATGCACGCACCGCGTCCAACCTTCCCGCGCGTTCTCCGCGTCGCAGAGGCGCCCGATGCGAGTAACCGCAGAAATGCGAAACTCGAACGCCGTGAAGGCAGAAGTGTCAGCATTCCAGACCTCGACAAGGCGAAAGTGATCGACCCGCGCAAGGCACCGAAGGACCCGCTTGCGATGCGCAAGAGCGGCAAGGCAACAGCGTATACTTTAGAGACGCGGTGGAGCGCACGCGGGCGCTTCTCCACTTCGACAGGGTCGACCGTCTCGGCGGTGAGCTCGACCGTGCACGCGATGGACTCGACGCCATCACCTTCGCCGACGCCGGTTCCCACGCCGTGCCCTGCAGGGGACTCCGGCATTCCTCCAGACTGCACGACCGCAACTCCGACGCCGGAGCCGACGAGCGCGGTGCTCCCCGCGTCCGCCACCGGCATCAATCACTACTGGACGTACGAGGAAGAGCCGCTCCCGGGCATCGGCAAGGCGATGGTCAACGTCGGTAACGGTAACTTGCTCATGCAGGTCGATGACCTGGACATTCCCGAGCGCGGGATCGATCTCGCCTTCCGGCGCACGTACAACTCGCAGAGCGAGCACGACGCAAATGGGGACGACGGCTCCTCCCCTTCCGTCTTCGGGAACGGCTGGACGAACACGTTCGACGCGCACCTCGCCTACGACGCGACCGACAACATCATCTCGGTCTACGACATCGACGGGGCGCGCTATGACTTCTGCGCCGATGGAGAGGGCAACTGGTACGGCTGCACGAGCAACGGCGCGAACGACTACACGCAGCTCACCTGGGACGGCGGCTGCGGCTACTGGTGGACGAAGAAGACCGGCACAGCCTATCATTTCTGGTCGCCGGCACAGCAGACGTGCAGCACGACGCCTGCCGGGTACCTCGGCCGAATCTACATGATCGAAGGCCGGAACGCCAACAACTGGATCGTCTTCAACTGTTCCTGGGCCAACGGCGACGCGAGTAGTCCCGAGAACCTGACGCAGATCGTCGTGGAGCACAGCGACGGGCAGTCGCTCACGCTGACGTTTGGGCTGCTCAACGGTACGGGGCCCGATGAGCTCGCGTCGATCACGCGCCCGGACGGCTCGGTCATCTCGTACGAGTACGACGGCAGCGGAGAGCTGCTGGAAGTCGATCGCCCCGGCAACAACACGACGGCCGTCCAGAACTGCACGCCCGACCCGAGCCGAAATCCCTCCTGCATTCCCGAGACGTACACGTACAGCAGCGGCTACCTCATCGGCAGCGCCAATAGCCCGCGCTATACGTTGAGCCAACAGGAGAACGGCACGGCGCAGGAAGGCGACACGGTCAACTTTGCCTTCAACGGGTCCAATCAAGCCGA
>JASHTE010000245.1 GCA_030040695.1 Vulcanimicrobiota bacterium
TTCGCTATCCGAAGTGGTTCGCCGATTAGGGAATGAGGACAAGGGCGCCTTCGATGCCGCCCTCGCGCAGTTTGCGTAGCGCCTCGTTCGCCTGCGGCAAAGGGATGGGCGTCGTGGTCGTGCGTACCGGTATCCGCGGCGCGAGCGCGAGAAATTCTTCGCCGTCTCGCCGCGTGAGATTTGCAACGGAGCGAATCATGCGCTCTTCCCAGAGCGCGTCGTAGGGAAAGCCGGGGATTGGGCTCATGTGGATTCCGGCGCAGACGACAATACCGGCCTTGCGGGTTGCGTGGAGTGCGACCGGCACGAGTCCTCCCACAGGCGCAAAGATGATCGCCGCATCGAGTTCCTCGGGTGGCATCTGTGTCGAGTCTCCGGCCCAGACGGCGCCGAGCGACCGCGCAAAACGCTGCCCCGCATCGTCACCGGGCCGCGTGAAAGCGAAGACACGCCGGCCTTCGCTCACCGCGACCTGCGCGATGATGTGCGCGGATGCGCCGAAACCATACAGCCCCACGCACCGGCCGTCGCCCGCGAGTCGAAGAGAACGATGGCCGATAAGTCCCGCGCACATGAGGGGCGCGGCCTCTACGTCGCCGTACGCATCGGGAATCGGAAAGCAGAACCGCTCGTCGGCGACCGTGTATTCAGCGTAGCCGCCGTCGACGGTGTAGCCGGTGAAGCGAGCGTGGTCGCAGAGATTCTCACGTCCGCTCACGCAATACGCGCACGTTCCGTCGGTCCATCCGAGCCACGGAATGCCGACGCGATCTCCCTCTGAGAAGCGATCGACGCCGGCACCGAGCGAGGCGACGCGGCCGATGACCTCATGCCCGGGAATGATGGGAAGCTTTGGTTCGGTCAGATCGCCGTCTACGACGTGCAAGTCGGTGCGGCAGACGCCACAGGCGAGGACGCGCACGAGCACCTGCCCCGGCGCCGGCACGGGCTGCGACAACTGCAGCTCGCGTAGGGGAGTCTTCGGGCGATCGAGGACCATTGCGCGCACGGCGCAACGCTTCTAGGCCGGTCCCTCGGTGTGCTCCTTGAGGAGCTTGAGATTGAAGCCCCAGCCATTGCGGTAGTTCTTGCGCTCTTCTTCGGTAGCAAGGTCCGAATGCGTGAGGCGCACGGTGCTCGTCGCACCATTCGGTATGATGTCGAAACGCACGAGTGATTCAGCGCCACCCCACGTCGGATTCCAAGTAAAGGAGAGCACGAAGGGCGGCTCGACCTCACGATAGACGCCGGAGATGGTGTGTGGCGTTCCGTAGGCGTCGACCTCTTGCACCCACGTGCCTCCGGGTCGCAGGTCGGATTCGACGCGCGTCGTCCGCGCCTGGCCCTTCCCCCACCATTGCATGCGTTCGTCCGGATCGACGAGCGCGCGCCAGATGCGCTCCGCGGGTGCGTTGATCTCGACTTCGACTACGAGTGTGTCATCGGTGCGGTTCATTGGCCCTCCTCAACGTAGCGTTTGAGTTGATATAGGTTATGTGTCCAGAACTTTTCGTACTCGCGAAGCCAATCGCGTATATCACGCAGCGGTACCGCGTTGAGCTCGCAGAGCCGCAATACACCGCGTCGGTGCGTGCGGACCAAACCGGCCTCGCGGAGAAGGCGAAGGTGCTTCGAGACCGCCGGGCGGCTGGTCCGGAAGTTTCGAGCGAGCTCGCCGACGGAGAGCCTGCCACCACGAAGGAGGTAGAGAATCTCCCGGCGCGTGGGATCGGCGACCGCCCGGAATACCGCCCCCTGGCGTACCGCATTTGTAACCATATGGTTACCTTCTGTCACGAACCGGCATCGCCTCCTGGGGGGTAGAAAGGCTCGTCGATGCCCGCGCTGGAGATCATCGCCGTCGGAACGGAGCTATTGTTGGGACAGCTCGTCGACACGAATACGCCCTTCATCGCGCAGCGCTTGGCGGATACCGGCATCGACGTCTACGCCGCGCATACGGTCGGCGACAATCGTGCGCGCATCGCGACGGCGATATCCGCAGCGCCCGATCGCTCGGACGGCGTGATCACTTGCGGAGGCCTCGGACCGACGGTAGACGATGTAACACGAGATGGGGTGTGCGACGCGCTCGATACGGAGTGCGAGCGCGACGAAGTGACGATCGCGCGTATGGAGGGATTCTTCGCCTCGATCGGTCGACCGATGCGGGAGAACAATCGAAAACAGGCCGACGTACCGCGCGGCAGTACCGTACTGGAAAACTCCCGCGGCACCGCACCCGGCTTTATCGCGACGCGGCGTGACGGCAAGTTCGTCGCATGCCTTCCGGGGGTACCGCACGAGATGGAGACGATGCTCGCCGAGCAGCTGCTTCCGCGGCTGCGCGAGCGCCTCAAGACAGACGAGCGTATCGTCACGCGCGTGCTCCACGTTACCGGTCTGGGTGAGTCCGAGATCGATCATCGCATCGACGACGTCTTTCGCGCCGGTGAGAATCCGAAAATCGCGGTGCTTGCGCATCGCGGCGTCTGCGACGTGAAGATCATGGCGAAGGCGCGCAGCGACGCGCGCGCCGCCGAGATGATCGATCCGGTGGAAAGAGCGCTGCGAGAACGGTTGCGTGGGCATGTGTTCGGCAGCGACGGCACGACGCTGCCGCAGGCGATCGTCGAGCTCCTGCGGGCTCGCGGGTGGCGGCTCGCGGCTGCCGAGTCGTGCACGGGCGGACGTATTGCGGCGGCGATCACGAGCGTTCCCGGCGCCTCCAAGGTGTTCGCAGGCGGCGTCGTCGCCTACGAGGACGAGGCCAAGACCGTGCTCCTCGATGTCGCTGCTGGAGTGATTAGGCAGCATGGTGCGGTAAGCGAGGAGACGGCACTGTCGATGGCGCTGGGAGCTCTCCGCCGCTTCCGCGCGGACGTAGCACTTTCCACCACCGGCATCGCGGGGCCGGACGGCGGGACCGAGGAGAAGCCCGTGGGCCTCGTGTGGCTAGCGGCCGTGTGGCCGGGTAGCAAGCGAAGCGTTTCCACGAACTTTCCCGGCGATCGCGACGACGTTCAGACGCGTGCGACTCAGGCCACGCTCAGTCTGCTATGGGGAATATTGATGAGCGAAGAAGCAACGATTCACCAGTCGCGAACGTAGTAGGGGGAGGAGCCGATCATTCGAGTCACGCTTTCGCATACACTCTTTCGGGCGGCGGCCGTCATGGCGATCGCCTCGATGCTCTCCGCCTGCAATGGCGGCGGCGGCGGCGGCGGCGCACCTACAGCGAGTTCACCGACGTCGAGCCCGGTATCAAACTACACTTGTCCCAGCAGCGACACCGATACGAGCGGCGGGCGCGGCGGCAGTGTCTCGACGACGAGCGAAGCTCCACACCTTGCTTTGGGCTTTGGGCCGAATCCGTCGCCGTCGACGACGTTGCTCGGCGTTGCCTATGCCGCTCAGGTAGAATCGGCGCAGCACAGCGCACTCGTT
>JASHTE010000246.1 GCA_030040695.1 Vulcanimicrobiota bacterium
AAGATCGTGGCACACTTCAGCACCTCGACGGAGGTAGATGCGTAAGCGCCTCCGTCCGCAACGAGGCGTGTCTGGGCGGCGACGATCGTTCCGTCGCGTAGTGCTCCCCACGTGCTAGCGATGAAGAAGGGATGGCGCTTGTGGTGCCCGATGATCGACTCCTCACGACTCCACTGCATCGCAACCGGCGCCTTCAACTTCCATGCTGCGAGCGCAACGAGCGGCGGCAGTGAGAGATCCTCGCGGCCGCCAAAGGCTCCGCCGATCTTCGCATACCGAACGACGACGCGCTCCTCTGCCATCCCGAACATCGCGGCGATCTGCCGCCGGTCTTCGTGGAGCCATTGCCCGGCCGTCTCGAGTACGAGACGCCCGTCATCATCCCAGTACGCGATACCGGCGTCGGGTTGAAGGTACGCGTGCTCTTGCCATCCGGTCGTGAACTCCCCCTCGAGGATCACGTCGGCTCTAGCGAACGCCGCGTCGATGTCGCCCTTACGAATCTTCTGATGGAGCAGAATGTTCGGCCGATCTTCGTGAACGCGCGGCGATTCCGGCTTCAGCGCCTCGCGCGGATCGATGACGGCAGGAAGCTCCTCATACTCCACCTGCACCGCGGCCGCCGCCCTGGTGGCGATCTCCGGTGATTCGGCAACGACGAGCGCCACGCGGTCGCCGGCGAATCGCACGCGGTCTTCGCAGAGCAGCGGCTGATCGGCTTCGATCAAACCGAACCTGTTGTACGGAACGTCTTTCGACGTGAGGACCGCGCGCACGCCATCCATGCGGCGAGCTGCGCCTTCATCGATGCGCAGGATGCGCGCGCTTGGACGGTGCGCAAAGACAGCCTTCGCGTGCAGCATGCCCGGGCGAAAGAGATCGGCCGGGTACCGTGCCGCACCGGTAACCTTTTCGAACGCATCCGGGCGCGCGACGGGCGCGCCAATTTTCGTCACGCGGGGACTTCCTCGACCCGCGTTCCCGGATGTTGCAGCGCAGCCGCTTCCATGGCGTCGAGAATCTTCCGGTAGCCGGTGCAGCGGCAAAGATTGCCGCTGATCGCGACGCGACAGTCCTCTCGCGTCGGCTCCTCGCGTTCTTCCAAGAGCTTCGCTCCGGCCATGAGCATACCGGGGATGCAGAAGCCGCACTGCACGGCGCCCCGCGCGACATAGGCCTCCTGCAGTGGATGCAACGCCGCGGTATCGGCAAGTCCTTCGATCGTGACCACTCGCGCACCGTGAACCTGCGCTGCCGGCACGAGGCACGACATGACGGCCTTGCCGTCGAGCCAGACCGTGCAGGCGCCGCACTCTCCCTCGGCACAGCCTTCCTTGACGCCGGTGCAACCGATGTCGCGTAGCGCGTCGAGCAACGTGTTGCGCATCGCCGTCGGAAGCTCACGCTCCTTACCGTTCACGTTCGCGATCACGCTGGTACTCCGCGGCACGCGGCCGCGCGGTGCCATGCGGGTTTCGAGCAGAACGGGCTCTTCCGGAAAACCATCTTCCTCACGGCCACCTGCGATCCGCTCCAATGCCTCGGCGAGAAGCGCGCGGACGGCGTCGCGACGGTATTCGGCCGAGGAACGCACATCGCCGATGGGCACGACGTCGCGGGCGGCGCAATCGGCAACGCGAGCAATCGTCTCCGCGTCAAGTGCTGCGCCCGAGAGGAGCTCCTCAACGCCCGGCATGCGAATCACCGTCGGTGCGACGCAGCCAAGAGCCACACGCGCCTCCGCGACTCGCGCCTTCTCGAAGGCCAGGACGATCGCGACGTTGATGACCGAGATCGCCTGCGCTCGTCGCAAGCCAAGCTTGAGGAAGATGCCGCGCCGCGAGGCGCCGAGCCCGCGGAAGCGTATTTCGCGGACGATCTCGCCCGGCTGCAGCGCGGTGCGGCGAAAGCCCGGATAGAAATCCGCAAGCGCGAGTAGCCGCTCACCATCGGCGTTCGCGAGCACGAGTTGCGCGTCGAGCGCGAGCAACGGCGCGATCGTATCGTTTGCGGGCGATGCCGTAACGAGATTCCCTGCGATCGTCGCTCGCGTACGGATCTGCGGAGCGCCAACTTCGATGCAGGCTTGCGCGAGCGGTAGCCCTTCACGCCGCAGCTCCTCCGAAGCGAGGACGTCATTGTGCGTCGCGAGGGCACCGAGCAGAAACTCTCCGCCGTCTCGGCGGACGTACTTCAGCTCCGACTCAAGTGCGGTAAGGTCGATCAAGTGCCTCGCCGGCTTGACACCGCGCTGCTGCTCCACGACGAGATCGGTGCCGCCTGCGAGGAGGCGTGTTCCCTCCTCGGCGTCGCGCCATGCGCGCAACGCCGCCTCGAGGCTCTCGGGCCGATAGACCGACGACCACACGGTGTGACGAGACTTTCGCAGGCGCCGTGTAGCGCCCTGCGCTTGGACTTAGTGCCCCGCGAGGGTCTGCGTGTACCAGCGCTCGAGATCGCGGTGAAACTGCGCGAGCGCATCGACGTTGAGATAGAGCATGTGGCCGGACGGATAGAAGCCGTATGCAATGTGCGCCTGTAGCGGCGGCGCGATATTGAGGTGGTTCAACGTGTACACCGTCGCGAGAAACGGCGTCACGAGATCGTAGTAACCGTTTGCCGAGAAGACGCGAAGGTGCGGATCGTAGGTGAGCGCCTCGGCCATGTCCGGTGCGGCGTTGAGCGGGGGCGACGCGCCATCATGAGTGAAATCCCAACCGCCCGCCGCCTGGATCGCTGCATACGCGCCCGTCAGGTACGGCAGCGAGGTCACGAAGTGAAGATCGGTACGCACGTAGTCGTTCCACGTCGAGACGAATGCCGCGTCGATCGATGCATCGCTCGCCTCGAGCTGCGGCTGATCGACTTCGCGATCGATCATGAACAGATGGTAGCGCGAGTCATAGAATCCTTCGGTTTCTCCCTCGCGGCGCCTGAGCTGCGCGAGGAAGTCGGCGCCGGAGACGCGCAGGTTCGAGTTACGAACGTACTGCGGCGAGAGGCCGGTGTAATAGGCGACTTGCCGCGCCATCGAATCAAACTCGTCCGGTGAGAGCATCGATCCCTCGAGGAGCGCTTGCCGATAACTCGTCAAGGCAAAGTGCTCTACGTCAGCCACGTACGCGTTGAGGGACCTCGGCGCACCCGGGACCATATGGTAATACCATGCGCCGGCAGCTTCGGACGGCAAATCGAACACGTACTGCCAATCAGTTGTGTCGCCACCCCCGTAGATCTGCGGGGAGGCAAGACCTTCGTTGAGGATGGCTGATTGCAGGACGACGCCGTTCACCGAGACGCCGTCGCGCTCGAGTGCGGCGGCAAGCATCGCCGAGCGAGGCGTCCCGTACGATTCTCCGAAGAGGAAGTGTGGCGAGTTCCAGCGTCCGAAGCGGGTAAGATACTGTTCGATGAACTGCGCAAACATCGAGACGTCATTATCCGTGCCGAACACGCTCTTCGCGTCCGCCTTCGGCCAGATGCGGCCGTAGCCGCTCGCAGGCATATCGATGAAGACGAGGTCGGTCTTGTCGAGCAGCGTGTACTGGTTGCTCACGAGGCGAAACGGTGCCGGTGGCGTCATGCCGCCGTTCGTCACGACGACACGCATCGGCGCAAACGACCCCATGCGCAGCCAGATCGTCGCGCTTCCCGGTCCACCGTTGTAGAAGAATGTCACGGGACGCGTGCGGGAATTCCCGGCCGTAAAAGCCGTGTAGAACATGGTCGCGAGCGGATTACTCGCTCCGTCGCGCATAAGCAGAACGCCCGCGCGCGCGGTATACGCGATCGTATGGCCATCGAGCTCTATCGTGTGGTGCGTCACGGCGTCGGGCGGCAGGAGCGAGACTGTAGGAGCCGCCGGAGCGGCCCCAGCCGGCGACGATACGAGCGTGAGCGCGAGAGCGGCTGCAAGCGCGATCCTCATCGCTACCTCCCTGCTTCCAGGGCACTGTCGTACCAGCGCTCCAAGTCGTCGTGGTACTGCTGGAGTGCTTGTCCATCAAGATAGATCATGTGGCCCGTGTGGTAGAAGCCGAAGGTGATGTTGTTCTGCAGCGATGGGTCGATAGCAAGGTGATGCAGCGTGAAGACCGTCGCGAAGAACGGGGTCGCGAAGTCGAAGTAGCCGTTCGCAGAGAAGATCTTCAACTGCGGGTTCATCGTCATTGCCTCGGCCAGGTCCGGCGAGACGTCCGGCATCGGGTTGTTACGATGCTTTGGGTCCCACTGTCCACCGTTGGCATAGATGATATCGTAGATCTCGCCGCGATACAGCAGCGGCGTACGATATTGCAGCGTTTGCCGTAGGTACTCATTGACCGCCGTCGTGTACGGCGCGTCGATCGCTGCCTCCGTTGGGTCCCAGTACTGCGCGCTTGCCGCACGATCCATGACGGTTGTCTCGAAGCGAGCGTCGAGCCGTCCGATTTGCTTGCCTTCATCACGGAGGAGCTCGCTGTCGAAGCGCCAGTACGGTACGCGTAGGTTCGACGTCCGTATGTACTGCACGGAAAGGCCGGTATAGCGATGGAGCTTCTCGGCGACGTCATCGAACTCGGCCCTCGAGATCGCGGCTCCTCGCGTGAGCGCATCGGCATACTCGCCGAGCGCAAACCGTTCGACCTCCGGCAGGATGCTCTCGACGCTTGCCGGC
>JASHTE010000247.1 GCA_030040695.1 Vulcanimicrobiota bacterium
TGGAGTATGCCCATTTTTAGGCACTACCCGGCGATGCTACTCCGGCGGAGGTAGGCCATGAGGTCCTCCATACCACGGCACTCCAACTTCCTCATGGCGTTCTTGATGTGGGTCGTCACCGTCAGGACCGAGCGCTCCGTTTCGGCGGCGATCTGTTTGGGACTCATCCCGCGCAGTAGCATCCGAACCACGGCGAGCTCGGCGGCGGAGAGCTCCCTGGCCTCCCCGTCCGAGGGTACCGGCTTCTGGAGAGCCTCGTGCGCGACCGCGAGGATCCTGGCGAAGCCGCCAAGGCTGTCGCGCTCCATAATCCCGATGTCTTGCTCGATGCTCACCGCTTTGTACTGCCGCTCCTCGATCGAACGATAGAGCAGCTTCACCGCGCCCCGCATCGACTCGGCTCCGATCCGGCTCGAGAAGACCGGACGCCGCTTTAGAAGGCTTGCGGCGATCGTCTTCCGGCGAGAGACGATCTCAGCCAGGATCGCGAGGAGCTGTGCTACCTCGAAGTGGAGCGAGGCGAACCCGTCCCGTTGCGGCTGCTCCGCGTCGACCCCCGCCATCACTTGCGTGACTTCTTCTTTCGAGTCGCCATGCCGGCCGGCGAGCGAGAGGCTAAACGCGTACAGTGCACGCACGAGGGCGCGATCAAAGCTCATCGGGCGATCGAGAACTGCGGCGAAGCCGTCGACCGCCTGCGGGAATCGCCCTTCCCAGAGGTGACGATATGCGTGGCTCTCTACGATGTACAAGCCGCGTGAGGCATCGCTCGTCTGAAACTCGCCCGCCCGCCGCTCCAGCGCCGTGATCCGATCGATGTCCCCGCGCCAAAGCTCGAGGGATAGAAGACGCAGCGTCGCGTTCTGCATGCTGAAGATGTCGCCTGACTTGCCCGCGGCCGTTATGGCACGCTGCGCGTGCCAGACCGCGATCGAGAGGTCATTCTCACAGGTGAACGCCTCGAGCGCAAGGCCTTCGAGCGCGAGTGCCGCGAGGCTATGCAAGGAGAGTCGCGTCGACGCCTCGGCACTGCGCGCATAGGCGAAGCGCGACCGCTGATCGAGCCCGAGCTCTAAGGCCGCGACGCCGACGCGTTGCAGCGTCCGCGCGAGCGACTCGCTCTCTTCAAACATCAGGATGTCGGCCTCGACTCGGTCGAGCAGCTGCTGCGCGAGCTCCCTTTCGCCGGCGCGGGCGGCGACCACCGCGCGGAGCGAGCGTGACTCGGCAAGCAGTGCCTCCGGAAGCGCCGCAGTGTCACGTAGCACCGCATCGAGCACCTGCGCTGCGTTCTTTCCCTGGTTGATATAGAGCAATGCAAGGCGCATCGCGACGCTCGCGCGCAATCCCGGATCTTCGCTGTGCTCGAGGCTCCGGCGGAGCAGTGACTCGGCCTCGGTAAAGTTGCCGCCCGACGCTTCCAGCGTTCCTCGCAACGCGAGCACTACCGGCCGCTCGCGGCGATGCGCCTCGGTGAGGACGTGTATAGAGGAGACGACGAGGTCGAGATGTCCCGTTGCGACCAGGTCGGCACCGTAGGCCTCGAGCAGGCGCAACACCGGTTCTTCTTCCTTTGCCTCGGCATAGAGCCTCAGGGCGACGGGCGTACGCCCGAGCGACTCCATGACGCCCGCGATCCTGCTCCGCAGCGCGTTCGTCGCAGCTTCGCCCTCGAGCGAGAGCTGGTGCAGCACGAAATCACGGAAGAGATCGTGGCAGCGATAGACCTCGGGGCGAACCTCGTAGAGAAACGCAACGCGCTCGCGCAGCTCGCCGATAATGCTGCGCGCTCGGTCGAAGCCCATCGTTACCATTGCCTCGACGTCGATCTCCGAGAGGAGCGAGACCGCGTGGAGGAAGGCACGCTCATCGTCCGTTAGCGAGCGGTAAACCTGCTCGGCGAGATATTGGTAGACCATCTCGCGGGTCATCACCGTCAGCTTGTGCAGGTCGACCGAGCGCGTCGACGTCCGTAAGGCAAAACTGAGCGCCGTCGGCCAACCATCGGTCAACTCCAGCAGCTCGCGCAACTCCTCTTCGCTGACGCCGAGCTTGAAGGCTTTTGCGGCACGCTTCGCTTCGTCAGCCGTAAACCGCAGATCGCGCTGATCGACCATCAGATCGCAGTCGCCGTAGGCGAGCCACGTTCCGACCGGCAAGCCGCTGTAACTGCGCGTAGAGATGATCCAGGAGATGTGGCTCTTCGTACGATCGATCAGCGCGGAGAAGAAGCGCACGACCTCGGGGTCGCCTTCGGCAACATGGAGGTCATCGACGGCGATCGTGCCGCGCCAGCCCTTGAGGTGCTGCTGCATCCAGAGGGCGAGTTGTGCGCCGGCATTCGCCGAGGTTCGGTTCTTTTCGTACGCACCTGCCATCGTCGCTCGTGCTTCCGGCGCTGCCTCGGTGACCGCCTCGGCGAAGCCGCGCAGCACGCCGGGCAGCGTGTCATGCTCGGGTCGCAGATCGAAGCGCAGCCATGGCACCTCGAGCCCGAGAAGAAACTGCGAGAGCGCCACTGATTTCCCGTATCCCGCTGGCGCGACGATGAGCGTGACGCGCTGCGTCGCCGCATCTGCAATACGCTCGACGACACGCGGTCGCGGGATCGGCTTGAAAGCTCCGCCGGTCTCGATGCGGCCGTCGGGTCGAACCTGACGGATCATCGTGAGGAACCTCTCCTCACCCGCACGGAAGCGTTTGCGGGCAGCGGCACCCGCCCCTTGTCGATGACGCGTGCAATCCAATACGCGATCAGGTCACCCACCCAGCCCAGGCGGGGTGCGAGCCATGCGTGCTGCGCCGGGCACGTGATCTCGCCGAGCTCGAGCACGTAGGCGCCTGCGTTCGCGCGAACCTGTTTGTACGCGTAGTACCGGCGCAAGTTCACGGTAAAGTTGTCAGGTCGAAATCCGAAGGGAAAGTACCGTCCGTAGAGCCCCTTCCAACTCCTCGCGAAGCGAGGGTCCGCATTCGCGGGGTAGCCGACCGAAGCGGCGCTGCTGCAGCGCGGCACGGCACCGTCGAAGTGAATGAACACCGCGAGCTTCACCGCGTAAACCCCGGAAAAATCGGCGGGTAGGCGAACGACGCGCACGCCGTGCGCGCGCAGCACGCGCATCGTCTCGTTGGCGACGATAGGATTCCACGTGCGCTCTCCTCTCGCACCGAGATTGCAGCTGTGCTGCGGGAAGCGCGCGCAACTCGCCGGTCGCCCCTCGTGGCCCGCCGAGATCAGAACGTCGTAACCGCGAATGATCGCGGGCGGTGGCGACGGTGTCATTCTACGGCGCTTGCGACTTTGCGATCGGCGTTACGGTTGCCGGTGCTCGTCGACGCTTCTCAAGCTCAACGAGCCGCTGCAACCATGAGTTCGGAAAACGACGAAGCGTCTTGTCTATGTACGCCTCGTAGCTTGGGTCCTCGGGAACAACGTCGCGCTGCGCCAGCAGCGTAAGGACTGCACGCCATTCGAAGCCGATCTTGCGATAGAGCGAGTAGGCGCGGTTGAAATCCGCGGCCGCCGCGGTCAACTCGCCGGAGCTTTTCTCGAGAAGGCCCGCCGTATAAGCCTCCCACGCCTGTATGTGCGGTTCTCTCGCCAACGTCCCACGAAGCGGGTCGGGCGGCGGAACGCTCTTGTAGCGGCGCCAGCACCGCTGCGCCTCGATCGGACGCCGAATCGCGAAGATGTTCGAAAGATAGAGGAGTGCCATGTGCTCGTTCTCGCGATACGAGTCCCAGTCGATACCCACCGATTCTTCGAGCGCCTGCTCCGCGATCACCCAGCCGTTGACTTCCTCTCCGAGAACGAGCGAGAGATATGCTTGGTCGCAGAGTGTGTAAACGCGCCACGGTCCTTCGGTGAAGAATTGCGCGCTTGCGCGCAGGCCCTGCATTGCGCGCATGTAGTCACCCTCGATCGCGGCAAACCACGCCGCCGCACGCATGATGTGGTAGAGATTATTCTCGACGTACGGCGTTCTCGCAATGTGCTCGACACGGTGGAGAACGCTCGACATCACTGCCGGCATATACATTTCGCGCGCGTACACGGAAGCGTTGCGCAGAGCGTTGGTTTCGAGCCGGACGTCACCGCCCGAGAGGGCCGCGGCGCGCTCGAAATGCCGGATGGCGCCCTCATAGTCCTCACGGCCGACCGAGATCCAGCCGCGCAGTTCCTCCGCGCGCCCGTTCACCGAGCCGAAGTTTTCCCTGCGCAGGATCGCGTCGGCCTCGTCGTTCTCTTTGTCCATCCAATAGAGAAGCGCTCGCTGATACCATGCTTCGGCGCGCTCCTCGTCGTCGCGCGCGGTGGCGAGTGCCTTTTCGAGAAGCGGCTTCGCACCGGCGCTGTCGCCTTGACGCGCGATGGCGGCTCCCATGAGAGCCGCCCACGATGATCGCTCTTGCGATTGGGTTAAGCGAAGAACCCGTTCCGCCTCCGCGTTTCGCCGCATGCGCAAGTAGGCGCGCGCGAGAAGCAGATCCCGTTCGACGCCCCGGCGCGCCCGCAGCTCGGAGACGCACATGTCGTAATCCGCGCGGAGATATGCCTGCCGCGCCGCCCGCAGTCCGGGAGCGCGAGTTTCGCCCGCCATCTGTGGAGACTACCACTTCGGCGGAAGCAGCCCCT
>JASHTE010000248.1 GCA_030040695.1 Vulcanimicrobiota bacterium
CGCCGTTCGACGCCGCCGGCGATGCAACGGGTGGCGAAGCCGGCGCGGCGGCCGGGCGCGGCATCGTACCGTAGTCGGGAACGCTTCCCGCTGCGACCTTCGCCTTGTAGTCGTCGATCGCGATCTTGAGCGCTTCGAGGGTGCGGCCGGGATAGTCGCGCTTCTTCTCGGGATAGCCGCCGAGCGCGTCCATTACCTCTTGTTCGCTGATCGCTTCAGCCTCTTCGAGCGTCTTGCCGCGCGCCATCTCGGTGACGAGACTGCACGTTGCGGTGCCGAAGCCGCAGCCGGTTGTAAAATACGTGATGTCTTCGATAATCGCGCCGGGCCCAATCTTCAGAAAGACGTTGTACATGTCGCCGCAGGAGTCGCTAAAGTACTCGCCACTCGCCGTAGGATTCTCCATCGTGCGGAATCCCGGACGCTCCTCGACCAACCGCTGAAACTTCGCAAAATCCACGCTAGGTGCTCCTCATCATGCGGACTTCGCCGCCGCTCCCGTGATCTCGAACCGGCATTCTTTGCCGCCGGTTGCGAGCGACTCCGTCTGCCGGAGTTCGCCGCCGATCGTCTCATCGATCATGTGGTGTACGACGTGGCACATCTGCGGATGCTCCTTCGCTACCTCCGAGTACGGGCAGTTGTGTTCGTGGAGCGCAAAGCCGCCGTCGATGAGACTGTACTCCGCCACGACACCATCGCGCCGGAGCAGCTCCGTCAGCTGTGCCACACGCTCCTCCGCGCCCTGCGCCGTCACCGCGCGTTTCGCGCGGGAGACCGCGCGCTTGGAGATACCTTCAAAGATCTCGCCGATCGCCGATTCGCCGAAGCGCGCGCGAACCTCGCGCAAGACCGAGCCGAGAAGGCGATCGTAACGCTGCGGGAAGAGCGCGTCCGCATCTCTCGTGAGCGAGAACTCGAGCGTCGGCTTCGTCGGCCCGCGCCGAACGGCGTGCTCTATGACGAGCCCATCGCGCTCGAGCACGACGAGTTGCTGCCGGACGGCATTGGGCGAGAGACCGAACGCTCGAGCGAGGTCGGCGGCCGAGGCGGTGCCGCGGCGCCGAAGCTCCGCCACGATGCGCCCACGGGTCGTTTTGAAGAAGCGGTCCCCCTGCATACCTGGCCGTATCCTAGCACTCCAGCGGGAGATAGTAAAGTTTATCCTTGACTTTCTGGGTGCCCCTTCGTACGATACCCGAGATGAGCGTTGAACTGGGCCTTTCGATTGCCGGCCTACGCTGCGAGGTCGATGGTAAGGAGATCCTCAAGTCGATCGATCTGACCGTCGAACCCGGGCGTGTGCACGCGCTCATGGGACCCAACGGCAGCGGCAAGACAACCCTCGCACTTGCCCTTGCCGGACACCCTCACTATGTCGTCACGGCGGGCAGTGCGAAGCTCGACGGAGCGAACTTGCTCTCCCTCGCCCCGGACAAGCGCGCCAAGGCCGGGCTCTTCCTCTCCTTTCAATACCCCGCGGCGATCCCGGGTGTCAAAGTCGCGAACTTTCTCTTTGCCGCGCGCCAAGCGGTGAAACCCGGCAGCGATCTGACGCCGGCAAAGTTTCGAGCGCTGCTCGTCGAGCGAATGGAGGCGCTCGGCATGGATACGTCGTTTCTCGGACGCTATCTCAACGACGGATTTTCCGGCGGCGAGAAAAAGCGCTTAGAGATGTTGCAGATGGCTGTGCTTGCGCCACGGTATGCGATCCTCGACGAGACTGACTCTGGGCTCGATATCGACGCGCTGCGCCACATCGGTGAGACGATCGCAGCGTTGCGCTCGAGCGAAGAGGGGCGCGCGACCGGGTTGCTCGTGATCACGCACTATCCGCGCATCCTTCGTTACATCCAACCCGACGTCGTGCACGTGATGCTCGACGGCCATATCGTCAAGACCGGCGACGTCGAGCTCGCCAACCGCATCGAGCGGGAAGGGTATGATATCGTCCGCGCTGAGAGCGGAGCCGTTGCTTAGCCGCGCGCCTTCGGCGCCGTTCACGCGCCTGCTGCCCTTTGCCGACGAATACTTCACGCTCGAAGCGCGCACCGCTGCGCTGCAACGATTCTTCGACGTGCCCTCGGGACGAGAGCGCCCAGGCCGCTACTGGCGGGTCAACCTCGATGCAATCGATATCGACGATCTTCAGCTCGATCCGGAAAACGGTAGCGTGGAGGTCAAGTCCAGCGACGCGCGCGTCCGCGTCGGGGAGCCTCCGGACTGCCTCGGCATCAGCGCGGCGGCCCAATCGAAGTTCGGCGCACTGGCCATGGCCTTCGCTCATCGGTACGCGTTCGTCAGCATTCCGAGCGGCATCGACGTCGAGGATCCGATCGTCATTACGTACCGCGTAGGAGAAGGCGCGCTCTTCCCCTACACCTGCGTTCACGTGGAGCGCGGCGCTCGCGCGACGATCGTCGAGCGTGTCGAAGGTGCCGCCGCCTTCGTCGCCGGCATCGTCGAGGTCGTGACGGGAGAAGGCAGCGAGGCACGCTTTTCGGCCCTCCAAGTGCTCGACGATGACTCGCGCTTCTTCAACACGCTCGCCGCTTTGCCGGGGAAGGACGCGAGCCTCGAGCTTCTCACCGCCGATCTCGGCGCAGAGCTCACCGTCGGAGAGATCGACGTGAGCCTCCTCGGAGAGGGCGCCGACGCACAAATCGTGAGCCTCTTCTTCCCGAGCGGCCGGCAGCACGTCGATCTTCGCTCGACCGTGGATCACCGTGTCGGCGGCGCGCGATCGCAGACGACCGTCAGATCGGCGGCAAACGAGCGCGGGCAGGGCCGATATGTCGGGAACATTCGCATCGCGCCGGATGCGCAGAAGTCCGATGCTTCGCTCCGTGACGACGCGCTGCTGCTCTCGCCGAACGCACATATCGACTCGGTCCCCGCACTCGAGATCGCTGCAAACGACGTGAAAGCCTATCATGGTGCTACGGTTGGCGCGCTCGATGCCGAGATGCTCTTCTATATGACGACGCGCGGCATCGACCGCGAGCATGCGGAACGCATGGTCACGCTGGGCTTCTTCGAGCCCGCGATCGACCGCTTTCCGGCGCACCTCCGCGAAGAGCTCCGCGAAAGGCTTGCGGTAAGGGCGCGATGATCCACGTTCGCGAGCGCACAGCGCAGGAGATCCGGGCCGACTTTCCGATCTTCGCGCGCCCGACCGGACGCGGTAAGCCCCTCGTCTATCTCGATTCGGCCGCAACGTCGCAGAAGCCACAGAGCGTGATCGATGCGCTCGACACGTACTACCGGGAGTACAACGCAAACATCCATCGCGGCGTCTACGAGATCGCTGCGCGCGCGACCGAAGCATTCGAGGCGGCACGCGCACGGGTCGCGCGTTTCATCAACTGTGCGCCCGGCGAGCTTATCTGGACGCGCAATACGACCGAGGCGATCAACCTCGTCGCCTATGCTTGGGGGAACGCAAACGTCCGCGCCGGCGACGTCATCCTTTTGACGGAGCTCGAGCACCATTCGAACCTCGTTCCATGGCAGCTGCTCGCACAACGCACCGGCGCGGTGCTACGCTTCATCCCGATCGACGAACGGGGCGTGCTCGTTCTCGATGGCCTGGACCGCCTGCTCGACGGTTGCACGATTCTTTCGATCGCGCACGTCGGCAATACGCTCGGCACGATCCAGCCGCTCGACCGGATCATTCCCCGCGCTCGTGCGGCAGGAGCCCTCGTCGTCGTGGACGGCGCGCAGGGGACACCGCATCTTCCGGTCGACGTCGCCGCACTCGATTGCGATTTCTATGCGTTCAGTGGGCACAAGATGCTCGCGCCGACCGGAGTCGGCGCACTCTACGGCAAGCGATCGCTGCTCGAGTCGATGCCGCCCTTCCTCTCCGGCGGCGACATGATCCGGACGGTCGGGTACGAGCGCACGACCTTCAATGAGCCGCCGTGGAAGTTTGAAGCCGGTACGAGCAATATCGCCGATGCCATCGCCTTCGGCGTTGCGGTCGATTATCTCGCCGATGTCGGACTAGGCTGGATCCGCGAGCACGAGAAGCGCATCACGCGCTACGCACTCGAACGGCTCACGGCGCTCGCGCCGCGCGGGCTCGTCGTCTACGGCCCGAGGGATCCCGAGCACATAGGCGGCGTGCTCTCCTTCAATCTCGGTGACGTTCACGCACACGACGTCGCATCGATTCTCGATACGGAAGGCGTCTGCGTTCGCGCAGGACACCATTGCACGATGCCGCTCATGGAGAAGATGGGCTGGCACGCGACGGCTCGTGCCTCGTTTTACCTCTATAACACCGAGGAGGATGTCGACACGCTCGTTTCCGCGCTCGAGAAAGCCGCGCGCATCTTCAAGCTCTAGCGTACGGTTGAAATAGCGAGTGGAAGACTTCTACCGAGACTACATCCTCGATCACTACCGCAACCCCCGCAACTTCGGCCACCTCGAGAACGCAACCGTAAGCGCCGAGGAGCTGAATCCGCTCTGCGGCGACGTTATTCGCATGGACCTGCAGGTCGACGACGCAGGCATCGTGCGGGAGGTCCGCTTCTCCGGCAAAGGCTGTGCGATCAGCCAAGCGTCGGCGTCGATGCTCACAGAATCGGTTATCGGGATGCCGCTCGAAGCGGTCGCCAAGCTCTCGAAAGACGTCGTGCTCGAGAATGTCGGAATCGGCATCAGCCCGACCCGGATGAAGTGCGCGATGCTCGGTTTGCGCGTCCTCAAGACCGCGGCAATCGGCAGCCTCGCCGCTTGGCCCGACGAAGAGTAAACCGAAGCGGCGGCAATAGGCGCCGACACTTCGTTCGCGATCGAATCTTTCCCAAGCTACATTGGAAGGAAATAGGGAGAGAAAACCATGCATGACGTAGAGATCGTTCTCGATGATCGGCCTGGCGCTTTGGCTGACATGGGCGAGGCGCTCGGCAGAGCCGGCATCAGCGTCGAGGGCGGCGGTGGATGGGTTATTGACGGGCGCGCAGTGATGCACTTCTTGTTCGAGGACGGCCCGGCGGCTCGCGCAGCTCTCCAAGGCGCCGGCATCGCGACGGGTAAGATGCGTAGCGTCGTTTCCGTTCGGCTACGGCAAGATCAACCGGGGCAACTCGGCGCGGTCGGACGGCGAATGGCAGAGGCAGGCGTAAACATCGACGCTGTATACAGCGACCACGACCATCGTCTCGTTCTTGTCGTTGACGATACCGCGAGAGCTTCCGCGGTCGCGGGGGCGTGGGTGACCGTACCCGCCGGCGAGACCGTACGATGAAGGATCACGAGTACCGCGTCGCGGTCACGTGGAGCGATAGCTCCGGAACCAAAGAGTATCGCACGTACACTCGCGACCACGTCATCGCTTGCAAGGGGAAGCCGCCGATAGCAGCGTCGAGCGATCCTCTCTTTCGCGGGGATGCGTCGCGCTACAATCCCGAAGAGCTCCTGGTTGCGGCCCTCTCGTCCTGCCACATGCTTTGGTATCTGCATCTCTGCGCGACCCACGGCGTCACGGTCATCTCGTACAGCGACGTCGCTGCCGGAACCGTGCATTTTGAAGCCGACGGATCCGGCCGGTTCACGCACGCGGCACTCCGTCCTCTGGTGACCATAGACGACGCGAGCGATCCGGCTGTCGCCAAAGCATTGCACGAAGAGGCCCATGCGAAGTGCTTCATCGCGCGTTCCGCGAACTTCCCGGTCACGGTGGAGCCTGTCGTAACGGCAGAGCCATAGGAATGCCCAAAGATTCGAGCCTGTCGACCGCTGCTACGCTCTTCGCCGATCCCGCGAGGGCCGCCATGCTCGATGCGCTGATGGACGGTCGCGCACTATCCGCCGGAGAGCTCGCCCGGCTCGCCGGAATTTCCCCGCAGACGGGAAGCGCGCATCTGCAAAAGCTGCTCGAGGCGGGCTTTCTCGCCGTGCGCGTGCAAGGCCGGCATCGCTACTATGTGCTCGCGAATGCCGACGTCGCATACGCGATAGAGGCGCTCAACCTTCTCATGCCGAGATCGCCGGTTCACTCTTTACGTCAGTCGCTCGCCGCACAGCGCCTGACCGCGGCGCGGACGTGCTACAACCACCTCGGAGGCGCACTTGCCGTCAGCATCGCTACTGCGCTGGTCGAATCCGGACGTTGCGATCGCTTCGAGGCCGGCTTCGGCATCACACCTGCCGGCATCGAGTTCTTTCGTGATCTCGGTATTGACGTCGTCGGCCTCTGTGGTGCCGATCCGCCCTTCACGAAGACGTGTATCGATTGGACGCAGCGGCGCCAGCATCTCGCCGGCCCGCTCGGTACGGCATTGCTCCGCGTCCTCATCGAGCGTTCGCTGATCGTACGCAGCACGCAAGATCGCTCGGTTCGCGTAACCGAGAGAGGCCGCAGCCAGCTCGCCGCGCTCTTCCTTCGCGACGTCGTCGCTTAACGCGGCTTTACGTAGAAGTGGTCCATGATCAGCATGCCTTGCGGTAGCGCGGCGACGGTGCAGGTGACGCGGTAGTTTCCGTCCTTTGCGTGGACGTCGGCGGTAACGAGATAGGTACCGTCACCGTTGGAGCTCGACTCGATTGCACCTACGTGTGCGTCATCGCGCATGAATGGTTCTTCAGGTGATCCCGATGCAAGGTATGAGCGCGCCTGCGAGACGTTACCGCGGGCGAGCGCGTAGAGATAGGCGCGCACCACCTCGGTGGGATCGCCGGTTTGCATCCCGCTGCCCTCTCGTTGGGGCGGCGTCGACGTCCCCACCGGCGCGGGGCTAGCAGTAATCACGGCGGGAACGGTCGTTGCGGGAGCGGCGTGCGGCGTCGGAGCGCTTTGTGGAGTCACCGTCGGCGGAACCTGTGTCTCCGCGACTGTTGCGTTCGCGTTCGGACGCTCCGATGGCGTCGACGTCGGTGATGGCTTCGGTGTCGGCGTCGCGGAGGAACGCGGGCTCGGCTTCGGAGAGCTCGCGGGCACATGGAAGTATCTGTGTTGCGAAAGCGGGGCGAGACGCGACGGTGTCGGGCTCGGAACCGGCGTCACAACCGGCGGACTCATCGCCTCATCTGTCTCGGGAGTACGGCTTCCGAAGAAATGTGCAAGCAAACCACCGAGCAGCAAGCCAGCAAAGACGACGATGACGACCAACGGAATGACCGGGAGTCCTCCGCCTTCATGCTCCTCGTCGCCTCGACGACGGCGCGGCGTGTACCGCATCTACCTCGCTTTTGTACGATACGACGGCAGGCAGCTCCTCGGGAGACGCAAAAAGACGTTAGCCGTGATCCGCGTGAGAATTCCGCTCGATCTCGAAGCTGTCGCCCGTGGCGGTGCGGCGGTCTTTAGCTTTGCAACGCCCCTGCGCGTTCGAGAACTCCTCGCACTCGCGGTTCGCGAAGCGATCGGCGAACTCGCGCCTGCGGACAAATTTTCACGCAGTATGCACCGCACGCTGAGCGGGCTAAGCGCCGGCGATTACACGCTCAACATCGACGGGCGTATCTTCGCCGACCCCGATGCAGTCGTCGTCTGCGGTTCGACCGCAGACGTCCGCTTCTACGTCAAGAACCGCCGGGAGCCAGTACGTCCAGCTCGGTGAAGAGCGCGTTCGGCCAGGCGAAGTCTGCGCGCGTGTAATGGCGCGGATCGTTGACGTCGAACGATTCGTGGAGCACGTGATTCCCTGTGTCTGACGCAGCAAGGTAGCCGAGCACCCGCTCTTTCTCGGCGGGGTCGGTCGACGTGAGCGCCTGCACGATCAACGCGAGCGGCCAGATGTAGCCGCGCGGCGTATGAGCGCTGCCGATGCCCTCCCCGTAGCGCCCTTGATAGAAATACGGATCGGCCGGCGAGAGCACGAAGCGCCGCGTCGCCTGATAGACGGGATCGCGAACGCTGAGGTACCCGATGTAAGGCGCGGAGAGCAGCGAAGGAATGTTCGCGTCGTCCATGAGGTTCGCGTGGCCCAGGCCGTCCACCTCATAAGCGTAGATGCGACCGAAGTGCGGGATGAAGACGATGCCGTACCGTTCGATCGCGTTCTGCACTTGGACGCCGAGACCCCAGGCTTCCTCGGCGGCCCGCTCGTTGTGGTAGACTTCCCGTTCTATCG
>JASHTE010000249.1 GCA_030040695.1 Vulcanimicrobiota bacterium
AGCAACGCCGGAGCGTTGTGACCGAAGAGCCGACGACGAGTCGGCTGGAAAGACGAGCGAGATTTCGTAAGTGGCTTCCTGGGGGCGGCACTAGGTGCCGTCGCACGACGTCACGCCTGAGGAGGCGGGCACGCGGGCCGACGTTCTCTGTGCCCGCATCTCCGGCGCCTCGCGCTCGCTCGTCGCGCAAGGCGCGCGCGACGGACTGCTACGCGTCAACGGCGAGCCGTCGAAACCGAGTCGCGTGCTGAACGCGGGCGATGTGCTCACGTTCGAAATCCCACAGCCTTCGCAGCTCGTCGCCGTTCCGGAGACGTTGCCGCTGCGTGTCGTCTACGAAGATGACGATCTGATCGTCGTCGACAAACCGGCGGGTATGGTAACGCATCCGGCGCACGGCGCTCGGAGCGGAACGCTCGTCAACGCATTGCTCGCGCACGCCGGCGCGCTGCCCGGCAATCCGCTGCGCCCTGGGCTCGTGCACCGCCTCGACCGTGACACGTCGGGGCTCCTCGTCGTCGCGAAGAACGAGAAGGCGCTGCGCGCCCTCGGTCGCGCGATGATGGCGCGGCGTATCGCGCGAGAGTACATCGGTCTCGTGCATGGCATTCCCGAGCATGCGCGCGGACGCGTTGAAGGCCCAATCGGGCGCGATCAGCACAACCGGTTCAAATACACGATCGTCGCGGGGGGAAAGCCGGCGGTCACCCACTACGAAATACGCGAGCGCTTCCCGCGCAATGCCGAGCTGAGTTTCACGCTCGAAACCGGACGCACGCACCAAATTCGCGTGCACGCGGCTGCGATGGGACACCCGCTGCTCAACGATCCGCTCTACGGACACGAAGAGCCTCGCTTCGGCTTGCCGGGGCAAGCGCTGCACGCGTGGCGGCTGGCGTTTCGCCATCCCCGCACGCGCGAGGGGCTCGTCTTCGAATCTGCGCCGCCCGAGGCGTACGTCCGCGCACGCGAGATGCTCGCGTGAGATTCGAGCTGCTCGAACGTGTCGGGGGCGCGCGCCGCGGACGCATCACGCTCGCGCACGGCATCGTAGAGACTCCGACGTTCATGCCGGTCGGAACGGCGGCAACGGTAAAGGGGCTCACGCCGCAGGAGCTGCGCGAGGCCCAGACGCAGATTCTGCTTGCCAACACGTACCATCTCTGGCTCCGGCCGGGGCTAGAGACGATCGTCGAAGCCGGCGGGCTCCACCGTTTCATGGCGTGGGATCGCCCGATTCTCACCGACTCCGGCGGATTCCAAGTCTTCAGCCTGCGCGAGCGGCGTAGGATCGACGATGACGGCGTCACCTTTCAGTCGCACCTCGATGGAAGCTCGCATCGCTTTACACCCGAGAGCGTCATTGCATTCCAAGAGGCGATCGGCGCCGACATCGCGATGGCGCTCGACGTCTGCGTTCGTCTTCCCGCCGAGCAGGACGAGCTGGAGCGTGCCGTCTTGCAGACGAGCCGTTGGGCTGCTCGCGCGGCAGCGGCACGACGTCGCGATGCGACCGCGCTCTTCGGGATCGTCCAAGGCGGTTTGAGCAGACCGCTACGCGAGCGCAGCGCGAGAGAGATCGTGGCGCTCGATTTCGACGGATACGCAATCGGGGGACTCTCCGTTGGAGAGACACGTTCCGAGATGGAGACGGCCCTGCGCTTCAGTGCCGAGCTGCTTCCGGTCGACCGTCCGCGCTACTTGATGGGCGTCGGAACGCTCGAGGACGTGCGCACCGCGATCGATGCCGGTATCGACATGTTCGACTGCGTCTATCCGACGCGCTGCGGCCGCAACGGTCGCGCAATGACGCATCGCGGTGAGTTCCACATACGCAACGCGCGTTTCACGCGGGACGTCGGGCCTTTGGACGAAGCGTGCGACTGCATCGTCTGCCGGACGTATTCGCGGGCCTATCTCGCGCATCTCTTCCGCGCAAATGAGATGCTCGGGCCGCGCCTGCTCTCTTACCACAACGTCTACCTTCTGAACACCGTGGTCGCCGAGGCTCGCCTGGCAACCGAACGCGGAAGGGTAACCGGGTCATCGCCCGAACCCTCGAGACGCCCGTAACGTTGCTCGGGTGCCGCAATCAGGCGGCATTGTCAAATGGAGGTAACCCTCGCATGAAGCGAATCTTCCTGACACTCGCTCTCATTGCCGGAATCGCCGGCTTAGGACTCTCATCGGCCTCGGCCCAAGTGGGCATCCACGTCCGCATCGGGCCACCGGCTCCTCGGTACGAGCGCGTACCCCCGCCGCGTCGCGGTTACTCGTGGCGCGCCGGCTATTGGAACTGGAGCGGCTCAGCGTGGGTCTGGATCCCCGGAGTATGGGTCGGCGGTCATGGCCCCAGCTGCTGGGTTCCGGCGCACTATTCGCGCCGCACCGGATACTGGGTCCCGGGGCACTGGCGCTGCTAGTCTCCCGATAACCTCTCGCGCACGACGCGTGCGCACTCGGCGCAGATTCCGGCATGCTCCGGATCTGCGCCGAGCTCTCGATACTTCCAGCATCGCGCGCACTTCTCGCCCTCCGCTGGGCTGACGACCACCCCCGGCATGCGCGCATTCCCAAACGCGCTCGAGATCGCGATCTCGAGCTGCGAAACCGCAAGCGCCTCTCGCAAATCCTCATTCGTGAACGGCTCAAGTGCCGACGCGTGCGTCGGCGAGAGGCGGAGCTGCGCCTTCGCCTCGAAATCGCGCAGCTCGGAGCTCGCCGAGACGGCCGCACGCAGGTGACGCAGCATCTTCCACCGTTCTTCCGATGCGGCATCGCGCGCGTCGTCACGAACGAGGACGAGCTCGAAGACCGATGCCGCGTCGCGCAGTGTCTGCGGCAGCGCCTGCCACGCCTCCTCCGCCGTAAACGACAGCACCGGCGCGATCGCTGCGAGAAACCCGCGCAGCGCGTAGAGCAATACCGATTGCGCAGCACGGCGCCGTACATCCGCCGCGGCGCGCGAATAGAGCGGATCCTTCATCGCATCAAAGTAGAGCGCCGAAATCTCACTCTCGAACTCGACGATCTTTAGGTACGCTGCGTGAATGTCGAAGGCATCGTACGCCTGCGCGATCTCATCGAAACGCCTCGTTGCATAGTCGTAGGCGAGCGCGTCGAGCGGGCCGAGCGCGGCGCGGGGGACGATCGCATCGGGCGGAAGGTCGCCGATGTTGCCGAGCATGAAGCGCACGCGGTTGCGGATGTTGCGATAGACCCGCGCCACCTGCTCGATCACGTGCGGCCCGAATCGTACGTCGTCGACAAACTCCACCGAGGCGGCCCACAGGCGCAAGACGTCGGCGCCCCACCGCTCCATCGCCTCCTGTGCGTCGATGCCGGTGCCGCGCGACTTCGACATCGGCCGGCCATCCTCGTCGTTTACCCAACCATTCTTGACGACGTGCTTGTACGGCGCTGCGTCGCGAATCGCAGCGGCGGTCATCAATGAGCTGCGAAACCACCCGCGGTACTGGTCACCGCCTTCGAGGACCGCGTCGCTCGGCCAGGGGAGCCCGTTGCGGCCGAGCACCGCGAGATGCGTCACGCCGGACTCGAACCAGATGTCGACGATATCGCGCTCCGCTGTGAAGCGCGTGCCGCCGCATGAGGGACAGACAAAGCCTTGCGGGAGGTACCGCTCGATGGGATCGCTCCACCATGCGTCGGCGCCCACCTCTGCAAAGCGGCGTGCGGCGGCCCGTGCAACACGCGCATCGAGCACGGACGTGTTGCAGTCGATGCACGTGACGGCAGGAATCGGCGTGCCCCACGTGCGCTGACGCGAGATGCACCACTCGGGATGATTTTCGATCATCTGACGCTGCCGCTCGCGCCCCCACTCCGGCGTGTACGCAACGTTATCCATCGCTGCGAGGGCGCGTGCGCGTAGGTTGTTGCGATCCATGGAGATGAACCATTGCGACGTCGCGCGGAAGATCACCGGATTGTGGCAGCGCCAGCAGTGGGGATATGAATGTTCGATCTCTTGCTCGCGTAAGAGCATTCCCGCCGCGCGAAGGTCGTCGGTGATCTTTGCGTTCGCATCGAGGACGCGCAGCCCGGCATACGGCCCTGCTTCACTGGTAAACCGTCCGGCGGCGTCGACGGGGCTACGGATAGGCAGACCATAGGCCATGCCGGTTTCGAAATCTTCGGCGCCGTGGCCGGGCGCCGTGTGCACCGCGCCGGTGCCGGTCTCGAGATCGACGTAGTCGGCCAGAACGATCTTCGCGGTACGGTCGAACAACGGATGGCGCACCTCGAGTCCCTCGAGCCTCTCGCCGTAGACGTGCGCGATTTTCTTCGCGCCCGAATACCGTTCGCGCAACGCCTCCGCGGCGAGATCCTCGGCGAGCAGCACGATTTCGTCACCGATATCGTACAGCGCGTAGACCGCGTTTCGGTGGAGCGCAACGCCGGAGTTGCCGGGAAGCGTCCACGGCGTCGTCGTCCAGATGAGGACCGATACTGCCTTGTCATCCCGAGCGGAGCGAAGCGGAGTCGAGGGACCGCCCACACGCTCCATCAGCGCCGCACGTTGTTCCTGATCGAACGGGAAGCGGACATAGATCGAGGGCGAGCGCTTCATCTCATACTCGATCTCCGCCTCGGCAAGCGCGGTCTCATCGTGGAAGCACCAGAGCGTTGCGCGCAGACCTTTGTAGATCTGGTTCTGCTCCGCGAGATCGGCGAGCGTCTCGACGATGACGGATTCGTACGAGGGGTCGATCGTGCGATAGGGATGCTCGTAATCGCCGAAGGTTCCCATCCGCATGCGCACGTCGCGCTGCCGCTCGAACCAAAACACCGCCCGTTCTTTACAGCGGGCGCGTAGCTCGAGTGGATCGATCACGTGGAAGTCGGTGATGCCGAGATGTCTGAGCGTCTCGAGCTCGATCGGCAACCCGTGCATGTCCCATCCCGGGACGAACTTCGCCCACTTGCCGTCGAGCAGCGCGATCTTCACGAAGATGTCTTTCACGACCATGGTGAGAAAATGCCCCATGTGGAGCTCGCCGTTTGCATACGGCGGGCCGTCGTGCAGAATCCACGGCTGCGCATCGGCATTACGGTCGAGGCGCCGCTCATACGTGCGCTGTTCCTGCCACCATGCGACGCGTCGCGGCTCGCTCTTCGCCAGCCCGGCCTGCATGGGAAACTCCGTCACCGGAAGATTCAGCGTCTTTCGGTAGTCTCGCTTCAATTCTCTATCATCCCGAGGGTGGCTCGCACGGATGTGCGAGCCACGCCGCGGGACTTCCTGCAGACTAAAAGCGACGTTCGATCTGGGCGCGGAGCTCCTCATAGGCGGCTCTTGCCTGCACTGTCGGGGCGTTGTCGCTGCCGTCGACGATATCGAGCAGCGACTCGAGTGCGTCGCCGAGGCGCTGCGCGTCGGGCGTATGATGGATGCGGTCGAGCAGCATGCAGATGTCATGCGCGATCTCGTACTGCTCGCGCAACACGGCGAGAGAGAGATGAACGCGCGGATCCATGAGCACCGTCAAAGGACGCGTGACGCTTCGACCGCCTGCCTGTAAGCGCACGAGATAGCGCCCCGGCGGAAGCAGGGCGCCCTGGGGAACGCGCGGTGTCGCGTGATAGACGGCAGAGATCGGGAGATCGTAATCGGTGACCCGCGGCGGCGCCTCACGTAGATCCCAGACGAAGCGGTGCATCCCCGCGTCCGCCGAAGGGCGCGTGAACGGCGCCTCCCAGTATGCCGGC
>JASHTE010000250.1 GCA_030040695.1 Vulcanimicrobiota bacterium
CGAACAACTACTTAGGCCTCGCGGACGAGCCCGAAGTGATCGAGGCGGGGAAGCGCGGCCTCGACCGCTACGGCGCGGGTACCGCGTCGGTGCGTTTCATCTGCGGAACCTTCGACGTGCACCGAACCCTCGAGGAGCGCATCGCGCGCTTCCTCGGTACGAAAGCGGCGTTGACGTACGTTTCCTGTTGGAACGCGAACACGGGACTCTTTCCGACGATCTGCGACGAAGGCTCCGCGATCGTCTCGGACGAGCTCAATCACGCTTCGATCATCGATGGCGTTCGCTTGGCGTCGAAGGCGCGCCGCGAGCGTTTCCGCCACAGCGACATGCAAGATCTCGCTGCGAAGTTAGAAACGGTGCAGGGCGCGTTTCCGATCGTCGTCGCCACCGACGGCGTGTTTTCGATGGAGGGCGACCTCGCGAAGCTTCCGGAGATCGTCGCGCTCGCGAAGCGCTACGGTGCGATCGTCGTCGTCGACGATTCACACGGTACCGGCGTCATGGGAAAGACGGGTCGCGGCACGATCGAGTACTACGGCCTGACTGGAGAGGTCGACATCATCACCGGAACGCTCGGGAAGGCGCTCGGCGGTGCGGCCGGCGGCTTCATCGCAGCGAGCGAAGCAGTGATCGATACGATGATCCAGCGCTCGCGTCCGCAGCTGTTCTCGAATGCACTTCCGACGACAGTCGCTTGCAGCGCGCTCGCGGCGATCGAGTATCTCGACGCGCATCCCGAGCTCGTGCGACGCTTGCGCGAGAACGTTACGTATTTTCGCGACGGGTTGCTTCACCTCGGATATCATCCGCTCGAGGGAGAGAGTGCGATCATTCCGATTATCGTGGGAGAGACGGCGCTTGCGATCGCGGTGAGCGAGAGTTTGCTGCGGCGCGGCGTCTTCGTCACGGGATTCGGCTATCCGGTCGTGCCTGAGGGAACGGCGCGCATCCGCGTGCAGATGAGCGCGAAGCTGACTCGAGAGGAGATGGATCGTGCGCTTGCCGCCTTTAAGGCGGTAGGCCAAGAATTCCCAATAGGCGGGTGAGATTCGCGTTCGCTCTCGCGGCAATACCCGAAGCAGTCAGGCTCACGGGAGCGCAAGCATAGGCATCGGCGGAATCGGCGCCTCACTCGGTGTCTCAGGTAACACCGGCTCGAGTTCGATGAACGCGAACATCATTGGGAACGCGGTCACGGTCACGAGCGAGATGGGAGCGCACACCGTCAGCGTCGCGAAAAGCGCGTTGCGGCGGTTGCGCCTCCACCCGGGCAGCGACGTCATGGTTTCCGTCGTCGGAACCGCACAACTTCGACTGACGACGGGACGCTAAAGCACACTCCCTAAGGCCTGCGAAGGTCAAGCGCGGATGCACGGGTAACATGAGGCAACCTCATGGCCCGCGCATTTGCACTGTTGCTAGCAATCGTGCCGTTTTCGCCGCCCGCGGGATGGACGGTGGACCCAGTCTTCGCACGCCAGGCCATACCCTTCGTTTGGGTTCCGCGCTCCTTGCAGCTCGGCGCAGAGCAGCCGAGGATTTGGGCTGAACTCGTTCCAGCGCCGAATCCGCTTGAGCTTGCCGATGACGCCGCGACCGCCGACATCCCCGGCATGTCCGCAACGGAGAGCGACGCGACGCTCTGCGGTGCCGCGGCGAAAGTGGTTGAGATTCATTCGCAGGCGTCGGACGTGTCAGACGCAGATAGCGTCTACGAGCGAAGTCATGGCTACTCATATATCGTCACATATTCGCGTGCACGCGGAGCGAGCGTCGATCCGGCGGCGGAGCAGTTCATTCGCCGATTCTGCCCGAGCTCGCCCAATGCAGTTCCTTC
Organism: Vulcanimicrobiota bacterium; assembly: GCA_030040695.1. Lineage (GTDB taxonomy): Bacteria > Vulcanimicrobiota > Vulcanimicrobiia > Vulcanimicrobiales > Vulcanimicrobiaceae > Tyrphobacter. The sequence continues at coordinate 1,841 of JASHTE010000250.1, forward strand.
GGTCGGCTCGCCGACGGGATGGGCACTGATTCCACCCATGCACGCGCTGCAAGCGTGGAGCGATACGTCACTGAAGCAGCATATCGAAATTCTGACGGGGGCTCCGGCGGCCTCGCTCAGCCTGGTCGCCGACACGATACTCGCGCCGTTCGTCGGTCAACCCGACGCTGTTGTGCGAAACCTACGGCCGCTGACGCTCTGCGGTCATGCAGCGACTGAAAGTACTTTGACGCTCACGATTGCGGGAATCCCAGTCGCGAAAGCCGACATCATTGCAACGCAGAGTGCGTCCAGGTCCTACCTGCTCGAGTACCTAGCGACGACGCCCAGCGCCGCCGCACTCGCTGCGCTGCACGCCTTTTGCCCGACGTAGGCGCTATTTAGCTCTTGCGCAGGGGCAGGATGAGCAAGGCGTTGTTCAGCATGCGCTGCGGCGCTCGCAGATAGCGCCCTAACGCCCAAAGGCCGCTCGACGCGCCGCCGTCGAGGTTCATCGCTTGATAGGCGCCGAGGCTGCGCATGACACGTGCCATCTGGTGCAGCGTTCCTGTCGCGGTTGCGAGGATCAACACGTGCGAGTTGCGTGTAATGCCGACGGCGCTGCGCGCGCATACGCGAAAGAGCCGCGGATCGTGAAAGCCTTCCGCCGAGGGGTCGAGCGCGACGCGCCCGTTCACCACGAGCCGAGGCCCGCCCCCGATCGCCTGCTGCGCGTTTGCAAAATCGCCGAGGCCGAGCGCGTTGCCGCGAACGATGCGATACTGAACGCGCCGCCCGATGCGAAATCGTGAAGCGATCTCCGCCTCGCCGCGGATGTAGATCACGTATCCGTCACTCGGGATGGCGAGCGACCGAGTCGAGATCTGCGTGACAAAGCCTCTTTCTACCTGAACCTGGAAACCGCGCAGATCGGTTGTGGCACCCCACGCGCGGGTGAAGATCGTGACCGTCGGACGACTGCTTTCGGGATAGCGGTTGATCCAGTATGCATACCAGTTATGTGGCCACGCGAAGCGTCCGTCGATTCCGCCTACGATGCGCAGCGGAACCTCCTCGATTCTCGGGCGGTTTTCATCATCGAAGAAGAGTGTGCTGCCGACGTCGCCTTTGAAGACGATACGGCCGTTCACCACGGTCGTGTCGATGAGATCCTTCAGCGGTCCGCGGAACGAAGACTCGAAATAGCCGCCGTCAATCGCTGCGAGCGCGTGATGATCGCGTGCCATGCCTTGGAGCGATTCCATCCTGGCGACGAGATCGTGCCCGAGCGCAGTCTCGACGCGAACGCGGTCGAGGTGCACGACGAGGTACTTCACCTGACGCCCGGCGACGGTTGCAGTCACCACGGAAAGCGCGGGCGCCTTCGCGAGACAAAGCGAGTTTGAAGCGGCGACGAGGAGTGCCGCACACAGAAAGGCCCGAGGTGCAATGCTGCGCATCTTGGGCTAGCTTGCTTCTCCAGGCGCCGCTTACGCCCCCTCTGCACGTCGTCAACGCCGCGTCAAATTTAGGTATGCCTTACAAGCATCGACTCGCATGACTTTCGAGGCATTCGAATAACCTCTGCGTTCGAACGGAGGACCGTAATGAAAGATTCCTCAGAGAAGATGACGCGACGTCAAGCACTTTCCGGACTCATCGTCTTGCCGGCCATGGCCGGATTTCTTGCATCGACGGCGGGCATTGCGGAAGCAAAGGGCTCGAAGTCGCAGTACAAATATCAGGATCATCCCAACGGCGGTCACAAGTGCTCGGGGTGCCGTTTCTTCCAACCAGGTAAACCCGCGAGCGGCAACGGCTCGTGCCAGCTCGTCTCTGGTTCTATCAGTCCGAACGGCTGGTGCATCGCGTACGCGGCGAAATAAGAAGTAAGATAAAGAGTGGCCGACCTTCATCCTGCCCAGAGGATCGACGTCGTACGGGATGATGGGTTCAACGGGCTACGCAATCAGATCCAGGAGAGAGTGATATGCCAACAGTTACAACCAAAGACGGTGCACAGATTTTCTATAAGGACTGGGGAGCGAAAGATGCCCAGCCCATCGTGTTTCACCACGGATGGCCCTTGTCGTCTGACGACTG
>JASHTE010000251.1 GCA_030040695.1 Vulcanimicrobiota bacterium
TCACCGTAGAGAACGGCGAGCTACGCGTGGCGGAGGAGGAGGAAGTTCGTTAGGCCGGCGGACGAATTGCGACGGCCTTCACTGCCTCCGAGGCCTGGCTCTCAAAACGTTTGAAGTTGTTAGCGAACAGTTGGGCAAGCTTCGCCGCCTGCGCATCGTACGCGTTGCGGTCGCTCCAGGCGTTGCGCGGGTTTAGCACCTCCTGCGGCACGCCGGGTACGCTCTTTGGTATCAAGAGCCCGAAGAACGGCTCGCGCTCGAAGTCGTTCGGTATTCGTCCTTCGATGGCCGCGTTCACCATCGCCCGTGTATGCGCGATCGACATACGCTTACCGACGCCGTATGGACCACCGGTCCATCCCGTATTGACGAGCCAGCACTCCACCTGGTGCTCCTCGATCTTGCGCCCGAGCAACTTGGCATAGACGGTCGGATGATGCACCATGAACGGCGCGCCGAAACAGGTGGAGAAGGTCGCCTGCGGCTCCGTGACGCCGCGCTCGGTACCGGCGACTTTCGCCGTGTAGCCGGAGAGGAAGTGGTACATCGCCTGCTCGCGGGAGAGCTTCGAGATCGGCGGAAGCACGCCGAAAGCGTCGGCGGTAAGCATGAGCACGACCTTCGGATGCGGTCCTTTGCTCCCCGGAACCGTGTTCGGGATGAACTCGATAGGATAGGCGGCCCGCGTGTTCTCGGTCTTCGCCTCCGAGTCGACGTCGAGCGCGCGCGTCCGCTCCTCGTAAACCACGTTTTCGAGCACCGCTGAGTAACGGTGTATCGCGGCCCAGATCTCGGGTTCGGCGACGGCAGAAAGGCGGATCACCTTCGCGTAGCAGCCGCCTTCGAAGTTGAAGACCCCGTCATCCGACCAGCCGTGCTCGTCGTCCCCGATGAGCGGGCGGTGTGAATCCGAGGAGAGCGTCGTCTTTCCGGTGCCCGAGAGGCCAAAGAAGATTGCGAGATCACCGGCGGCGCCGACGTTCGCCGAGCAGTGCATCGGCAGCGCGTCGCGCAACGGCAAGAGGTAGTTCATCACGGTGAAGACAGATTTCTTGATCTCGCCGGCGTAGCGCGTTCCGCCGATGAGAATCATCTTGCGACGGAAGTTCACGATGACGAATGTCGAGGTGCGCGTGCCGTCGCGTGCCGGATCGGCTTCGAAGAGCGCCGCGTCGACGACCGTGAACTCCGGGGAAAAGTCCGCCGGCGGTGTCTCGGGCGTGATGAAGAGCTCTCGCGCGAAAAGGTTTTGCCACGCGAGCTCCGTGTAGACGCGCACCGGAAGACGGAAGCGCTCGTCGGCGCCGACGTAACAATCGAGAGAGTAGACGTCGCGCTGCGAGAGATACTGCTCGACCCGGTCGAAGAGTGCGTCGAAGCGGCTCTCGTCAATCGGCTGATTGACGTCGCCCCAATCGATGTGCTGCTCGCTTCCCGGCTCGCGGACGAAGAACTTATCTTTTGGAGAGCGTCCCGTATGCGGACGGGTATCGACGATCAGCTGGCCGTCGGGGCCGAGGACGCCTTCCTCGCGTCGCAGCGCGTGCTCCATGAGTTGCGATGTCGAAAGGTTCTCCCACAGCGTCGCCGCGCGCAGTTTATCCGGTACGGTAAGCATGCGTTCTCCTTTCGCTACGAGGGGCTTCCCCTGCTCCTCCAGGCGCTGCCTGCCGGACTACGAACCCGGTCCCTATGGCCAAGCCGCTACTCCGTGCCCTCCTCGTCGTCATATTGCTTTGCTTGCCGCTTGCAGCCAGGGCGGCCCTCCCTTTTCATTTCGGCTTCTTTGCGAGCGGCCCGCGCGACGGAATTACTGACGTCCCCGGAGTCCTTGTCGGCAATCTGACAAAAGTCGAAGGCAACGATATCCGCACCGGCGCGACGGCCGTGCTCCCAAACGCGGACCCCTGGAACGAGAAAGTTACGGCGGCCTTTCTCGCCTTCAACGGCAACGGGGAGATGACGGGAACACACTGGATCGAGGAATCCGGATATCTCGAGGAGCCGATCGTGCTGACCGATACGCTCGACGTCGGGCGTGCCGACGACGGTGTCGTATCGTGGCAGATTGAGAAGCACCCCGAGATCGGGCGCAGCGACGACGTGCCGCTTCCGGTTGTCGCCGAATGCGACGACCAGCTCCTGAACGACATCCAAGCACGCGCGGTGAGCGCCGATGACGTCGTGCTGCTGCTCGATAGCGCGCGCTCCGGTCAGTTCGAGCGCGGGAGTGTCGGAGCCGGAACGGGGATGCGCGCCTTCGATTTCAAAGGCGGCATCGGTTCCGCCTCGCGCGTTCTGCCGGCGCCGCTCGGCGGATATACCGTCGGCGTGCTCGTCAACGACAACACCGGCAGCACGCGCGAGCAGTTGACGATTCTCGGCGTACCCGTCGGTAAGCGTCTCCAGAATGTCGCCCGCACGACGTTTCCGCAGCGCATGTCGCTGCGAGGTCGTGCCGCCTCCGGTTCAATCGTCGTCGTCGTGGCGACGAACGCGCCGCTCGAGTCTCGGCAGCTGCACGCGATCGCGCTGCGGGCGGCACTCGGCATGGGAAGGACCGGTCTTACCTCCGACGCCGGAAGCGGCGACCTCTTCATCGCGTTCTCGACGACGCGCGTCTATCGCCATGCAGGGCATTTCAGTCTGAGCGCGCCGACGCGAGAGCCGATCGTCGACGGCGGCGTTCTGGATGCGCTTTACCGCGCGACCGCGGAGGCGACTGAGGCTGCGATCTACGACGCTCTCTTCGAAGCGACGACGGTGAGCGGTCAACGCGGCGTCACAGTTCATGCAATGCCGCGCGAACAGGTGCTGAAGATGTTACGCGAAGCCGGTGCTATACCATGAGGCGCTGAGGCACATATCGAGCGATCGCGCAGAAAAATGGCACGCCGGCGCGGATAGGAAGCTACAGCGGCCGGCGCCGCGACGCCCCTTCCGGCGATCGGCGGGGCGACGACGACGTTGCAGCGATCGAAGGGCGTAACGCTGCACGAGCCGTCGCCATAACGACGGTACCGAGCAGGAAGCCGACGACGACCTCGAGCCTCCCATGCCATCCCACTCGGACGAGCCCGTAGCCGAGAAGTGCGAGCGACGGCAGCACGAGCAGCGCCCAGCGCCGGTCGATCAGAACCAACGCTGTGCCCATGCAGGACGCGAAGGTCTCGTGGCCGCTCGGGAAGTACGGGTGGGCCTTCCAAAGGTCGAACCAGCGGTTGACGTGCGCGAAGACGTAGGAGACGGCGATTGCCCAGAGCACCGCGTGAACGAGCGAGGTGATGCGCTCACCGCGCGCGCGTCGTACCGCAACGACGAAGAGCCAAAGGAGGAACGGCAGCGTCGCGAGGCCGTCGATGACCGCGGCGACCAGAAGCCTCATTGAGCGATGTCGAGTACCGGTGTCTCCGGATTGTGGTAGAAGCGGTGGCGGTTCTTTCCCGCCACTTTCGCTTCATACAGCGCTTCGTCGGCGGCGAAGAAGAGCGACTGCGCGTCGCGCCCGTCGTCGGGGTACATTGCGATGCCGATGGAGGCGAGCAA
>JASHTE010000252.1 GCA_030040695.1 Vulcanimicrobiota bacterium
CCATGAAACCGCTAAACAAGTTCACCGTGTTTTCGACCCCTCCGGAATAAGTAAAGTTGGTTCCGCTGTAACGCGCTCCCGCGTTCCGAGTTTGGCTCGCGCCGACCTAAGTCCTTGTACCCTCATGGCGTACCCCCACCCTGGGGCGCGTTGAGCGCGTTGATAAACTTCTCTGCGTTCTGCGCCACCGACTGCTCCCCGGCTGCCTTCGCCAGCGTGTCGGCCTTGCCCAGATAGGTAAGCGCCTGTTGCTTCAGGCTCACGTTGTGCGTGCTTCCGTATTCTCCGGCGTACGCGTACCCCTCCCAGAAGTTCGCCTGCGGATCATTCGCGTCGATCGCGAGAGCCTTGTCGGCGTAGCTCTTGATCGACGCGATATTCGGCACCGTCTCCGAGCCGAGCATTAACGCGATGCGATCGTACGCGATGAGCGCTAGCTTGGACTCGCCGAGGTCCGCAATTTTTTCGTAGAGCGTGAGCGCTTGATCGTAGTTCTTGGCATCCTTGGCCGCATCGCCTTGCTGGATGTAGAGTGCCGCGACCTCTTCGGTCGGGAATTCGTTCGAGGGCTCGAGTCTGCGCATCTCCGAGATCAACGGCTGGGCGCCGTCGAGGTTGCCGGATTGCACGTACGCCATCAGCAGATGCTGGTCGATGGCGTAGCGCGTGTCGACGTCGCTGTGCGTATCCCCGAACACCGCCGCGTGGACGCTCTCCAGGGTCGCGATCGCCGCGCTATACTGCTTGTCGCCCAGCTGTGCGACACCGAGCGCATACTTCGAGTTGTTGCTGTGGTCGAGCGCGTACGCCCGCTGCGCGTAGTCGACGGCCTGCGCCGGATCGGTGCTCGAGAGGCTCACGGCAGCCGAAGCGTATGCCTGAGCCGCGACGGTCGCGTAGATCTTATGGACCGTTCCCGCACGAGAGAACGCCTCGGCGGCATCCGTGTAATCGTGCAAGTAGAACTCCGCGACGCCCTCGAGCTGCTGCAACTCCTGATTGTTCGGGTCGCTCGAGAGCGCTGAGAGCGCGAGGCTCTTCGCCGTGTCGTACTGCCCGGCACGAATCAGGCTCTGGATACGCGCCACCGTGCTGCTTCCCGCGCTCTCTCCCACGCCACTCGCCGAGACCGCCGAGCTACCAAAATGGTAGGACGGGTGCAAGAACCACGCAATCGGCTTGCCATCGCACGTCGCTGGGCGATACGTCGATGATTCGGCGATCTGGCGCGCTGCTTCGTCATCGCCATGGTTCGTCGATCGGTAAATCTTCGTGACGATGTGGCTGCCGTCTGGATTTACTTGCACCTGCACCTCGACCGTGCCCGTGCCCGAGATCGGCGCGCTGTATTTGCCTTGCGTAACGACTGAGGCCGCAACCACATTCCCGCCGCAGGCCGCGAGAGCCGGGCGCGCCGTAATCGCGATCACGACGGCCGCGGTAGTCGAGAGGATGAGCAGAATCCGATTCATGGAGCGTCTACCTTCTTGCTTGTGTGACCCGCTCGGATGCGACGCAGGTCCTTCAGCTCCCTTGTGCTCAAAGAACGGCTGCGACCAGGCTTCAGTTCCCCAAGCGCAACGGGACCGAAACGCACCCGTTGCAGCGATAGGACTCGGTATCCGAGGGCATCGAGCATACGACGGACCTGACGGTTCTTCCCCTCGTGCAGACGCATCTCGATGAGTGAGGCCTGCCTGCCCGCGGCGACGACCCGAACCCTGCACGGCTGAGTGCGGTAATCGCCGAGCGAAACGCCGTCGCGAAGCGCTTGCACGTGCTCCTTCGCGACGCGCCCGGCCACCCGAACGCGATAGTCCTTCTCTACTCCGAAGCGTGGATGCATCAGCCGGTATGCTAGCTCGCCGTCGTCGGTGAGCAGGAGTAGCCCCGATGTATCGTAGTCGAGGCGGCCCACCGGCACGACGCGCGGCGCGCCGGCCGGCAACAAGTCGCGTACGGTCTGCCGCCCTTGCGGATCGCGCAACGTCGTTACGACGCCGACCGGCTTGTTGAGGGCGAGATACGTCTTCGTTTTTGGGATTGCGATCGGCGCGCCGTCGACCGCGACGCGATCGCTCTTCTCGACGATCCAGCCGAGAACACGGACGACCTCCCCATTGACCCGAACCCGCCCCTGCGCGATCAGCTTGTCGGAGCTGCGCCGCGAAGCCACACCCGCCTCGGCCAGGAATTTGTTGAGCCGCATCTTCGGGGGCCGCAGCGACGAGGTGACGGCCTCCCGCAGCCAGTCATCTTCACGCATCAACGTACTAGGTACTAGGTTTGATTTCGTTCAACCCCGAGGCGATAACGGCATGGACGAAATCAGGCCTAGTACTTGCCGTTGCCTTCGTCGCGTGAGCTACTGCTGCGCGCCATCGACATGGCTTCCTTCGTGACCGTCTGCAAGAACTCGTCATTCGTCCGCGTCTGCGACATCTTGTTGAGGATGAGCTGCGTTGAATCCGTGTCGAGCACCGCGGTCGCGCGGCGAAGCATCCAGATCTTCTGCATGACGTCCGGCGCCAGCAGCAGCTCTTCGTGTCGCGTGCCCGACTTCTTGATGTCGATCGCGGGGAAAATGCGCGAGTCCGCGAGCTTGCGGGAGAGATTGAGCTCCATGTTGCCGGTGCCTTTGAACTCCTCGAAGATGACGTCGTCCATCTTCGAGCCGGTCTCGATGAGCGCGGTCGCAATGATCGTGAGCGAGCCGCCCTCCTCAATCTTGCGCGCCGCACCGAAGAACCGCTTCGGCTTGTGCAGCGAGGCGGTATCGAGGCCTCCCGAGAGCGTGCGTCCCGATGACGCAACGACCTGGTTGTACGCGCGGGCGAGGCGTGTGATCGAGTCGAGCAGGATGACGACGTCCTTCCCCATCTCGACGAGTCGCTTCGCACGCTCCATCGTGAGCTCCGCGACCGCGGTGTGATTCTCGGGATGCTCGTCGAACGTCGATGCGACGACCTCGCCGTCGATCGTGCGCTGCATGTCGGTGACTTCTTCCGGTCGCTCGTCGACGAGGAGCGCGATGATGTGCGCCTCGGGATGATTGATCGAGATCGAGTTGGCGATGTTCTTCAACAGCGTCGTCTTACCGGCTTTCGGCGGCGAGACGATGAGCGCGCGTTGCCCCTTCCCGATAGGGCAGAAAAGATCGATGATCCGCGTGGAGAGTTGTGTCGAGCGTACCTCTAAGCGGTAGTGCTCGTTCGGGTAGATCGGCGTTCCCTTTTCGAACACGCGGCGTCCGCGCATCTCCTCGGGATCGGCGCCGTTGACTTTGTCGACACGAACGAGGCCATAGTACTTCTCGCTCTCCTTCGGCCGGCGCATCTGCCCCTCGATTTGATCGCCGCGCCGAAGCTCGTATCGCCGAACCTGCGCCTGACTGACGTAGACGTCATCGTTGCCGACGACGTAGCCCTCACGCCGCAAGAAACCATAGCCCTCAGGAAGCACGTCGAGGATGCCGCTCGTGGCCTCGATGCCCGAACGCGCCGCCTGCGCCGCAAGAATTTGGGCGATGAGCTCGTCCTTCTTAACCTTCGCGGGCGTGAGCACTTCGATATTGAATTCTTTTGCCGTTTCGACCAGATCGGTCTTCGTTTTCTCTTCGAGCTGCGCCGCCGTCAACATCGGCGGCATCTCGAACTGCGGGAACGGCTCCCGGAACTGCGGCGGGTGTCCACCAAAATGATGACGCCGGCGCGAGCGGTGACGGCGGCCTCCGCCGCCTTGCGGGCGATTGTTTTCGTTGCGTTGTTCCAAGGTGCTTCTGGCTTCTCCGGGGGAGTGCGCGCACATCGAGCAGCGACAAAGCGCATCGAACGATGCGTAGTCGGCGACGTGGCAAAGGACGCTCACACTATAGCACGGCGCTGGCAGCGATTCAAGCGGCTAGGGCCACTCACGAAACGAGAGCCCCGTTCGTAGTAGCGAAGCAAGCGCGACGCGCCTTTGGTGACGCCGATGCGCCGCGAGACCCCGATTTCGGCCGGCGGCCGTTGTGGTGACACGAGGCGCAGCGCTGCATCCCCGAAGAGCGTGACGCCGTCGAACCGGCGGTCGATGGAGAGCGCCTTGCAGAGCCGTCCAGGTCCGCGGCAGAGATCCACAATCTCCTCGGTTCCGCGCTGTTCGCACATGAGCTCGATGCCGCACAACGGCTCGAGCGCGCGCACGAGCACGCCGCCCCCAACCCCGTCCTCCTCGCTGGAAAGATTGAAACAGTACGAAGTTCCATAGATGTGGTAGACGTACGCGCGGTGCGCAGGGAGAAAGAGTGAAGCGTTGCGTTCCGTACGTCCGCGAAAGTGATGCGCAGCGGGATCCGCCGGCGGATATGCTTCGGTTTCGACGATTCTTCCCGCGACGACGCCTTTTGGGGTTTCGTGCACGAGGATGTAACCGATCAATGCGCGCGCAAGCGCCACCGTCTCAACGGGTAATTTGCGAGGATCGGCGGCGCTAAAAGAGCCTGACATGATCTTTCGTTCAGGCTTAGGAGCCGAGCCTGGACGGAAGAGCAGTTAGGCTGCGATGAGCGTTGAGACCTCTGCGCGCGCGCGCGCCGCAAGATCGCTCGGCGCACGCGTCGCCGTGAGGCGGCACGACGTGAAAGCGTTGAGCGCACAGCGAGTGCGCACGTACGGCAGCATCAGCGGGACGGGAAGCTCGCGCCGCGCATTCAAGTCGTCAACGAGCTCTGCATCATCGATGGCAAGCTCGATGTTCTCGGCCATCTTTCGCAGCCGCGGTACCATCGAGGACAGCGCGGCGAAGCCGGCCGCCCGCGCGTCACCCGCCCGCGGACTCGAAAACCCGGCGCGCAGCACGCGAACCTTCCCCTCTGCGCTCAAGCGGGCATAGACGATCCCGCGCCCCTGCTCGTCGGCGGCGTACCCGATCGTGGCGTAGGCCGGTCTCCTGTTTGCCATGTTCTCTACCGTTCCCACTCTAGCATCGAACATGTGTTCGAGTCAACGGAACGAGGCTCTCGTAGAGCGAGAGTATGCTGTCGACCTGGGCGTCGACCGCAAAGCGATCGGCGCTCTCACGGGCCCTCTGACGGGCGTCCGCCGGCTGCGCGACGAGCGTGGCGAGCGCCATGCCGAACGCCTCTGGAGTCGGAGCCACGAAGCGGCCCGAGGCGCCGAGGACGTCACGATTCTGTGGCGTGTCGGCAGCAATCACCGGGACCCCCGCCGCGAGCGCCTCTGCCAGAACAAGCCCTTGCGTCTCGCTCGTGCTCGGGAAGACGAAGGCATCGCTCGAGGCATAGAGATCCGGAAGGCGGTCGCGTTCCACGGCTCCGAGGAAGCGCACGCGTTGCCCCACGCCGAGCGCCGCGGCGAGCTCCTCCAGCTCTTCGCGCGCCGGTCCGTCGCCGGCGATTGCCAGCGTGAGATCGTCGCGGTTCGCGAGCTTCAGTGCTCGCAGCACGATCTCGACGCTCTTCTCCTTTGCCAGGCGTCCCACGAAGAGTAGCAAGAGATCTTCCGTGACTCCCAATGAGGAGCGCACGCCGTCGTCGCGCCGGCCCGACGCAAAACGCTCGACGTCGATGCCGCTTGGAACGACGTCGATGCGCGCGGTCACCCCAAGCTCGCGAAGACGCGCGTGCATTGCCTCGGTCGGCACGACGACTGCGTCGACGGAGTTCGCAAACGTCCGCGTCAGCGTCTCGGTGGCAAAGCGCGTTGCGTGCTGATCGAACGGCACGTAGTGTGTGTACGCCTCGAGCTGCGTGTGATACGTGTAGATCACCGGCATGCCATAGCGGCGCGCATATCGCAAGCCCATCCAGCCGGTCACGAAGGGAGAGTGCACGTGCACGAGGTGCAGCCGTCTGATGACGCTGCGGACGCTCCGCCGGCTGACGAGCGGCACCGTCAACCGATACGGCGTGCGGGTCGGCAGCGGCAACGACGGCATCCGAAAAAAGACGTCGGCGCTTCCTTCGTCGCCGGGCATCGATGGCGCAAAGCAGTACACTTCGTGCCCACGCGATCTCAGGCCGTGCGCCAGGGCCTCGACCGATGCCACGACGCCGTTCATCACCGGCCGATGAATCTCGGTGAAAAACCCTATCCGAAGCCCGCCTTCATCCACTGGTGCGCTAGCTTCCCGAACTCCGCCCCTTGTCATCCCGAGCGCAGCCGAGGGACCGCCAAGGGCCTCGGCCATCTAAAGGCAGGTCTTTCCTCCCTCATCCCGACTTTTGCCGTAGCCAGCTCGTGTGCGGGCCATGCTATAGTGCCCCGGGTCGCCGCCGCCCCTCTGGTGAGAGAGCGCGCGTATCGGCGGAGACCTCGATAGCCGCAGTGGTAGCGTCTACGCCCCTTTCCGGGTGACGGCTGGACCCTGCCCTGAGGCGTGTGTCAGGAAGGGAACCCTGGGTGATCCGACCCATCCGGCTGCTGCCGAGTATTATTACCCTCATTCTCGCCTCGGTTTCGACGACGCTTTCGTCGGGAGCCACGGCGGTGGTTCTGCCACCTCAAGGCGGGATGCAGCTCCCTACCCACGTGACAAGCTGGGAGTATCATGCGCGCACTCCTATCGCCTTCACCACGCTCTACCGTCTCGATCTCGCTCGCGGGCAAGCCCCGCGCGTCATCGCACGCGGACATGACGGGATCCGCATAACGGTAACACGCTTCGCGCCGCTCGCCGACGGTCGCGTGCGCCGCACCGTGACGCACTACGTCATGCAGATGCCGCGGCCGCGCATCGTCGACGTCCCGCTGGGAACGTACGGCGAGCTCGATCGCTATGCGCTCGCGCGCTTCGGCTTCATCGCACAGAGCGAGGTGCAGATGATCGCCACCGCATACACGGCGAATTGTTACGGTTGCAGCGGCATCACGGCAATCGGGCGTCCGGCGGGGCGCGGCATCGTCGCCGTCGATCCGCGTGTCATTCCACTTGGATCCCACCTCTATATTCCTGGATACGGCTTCGCGCTGGCTGGCGACACGGGAGGGGACATCCGCGGCAATCGCGTCGATCTCGGTTTCGGCTCGTACGGTGAAGCGATTCAGTTCGGTCGTCGCGAAGTCACCGTCTACCGATTGAAGTAACGGACCCTCGCGCACTCCTCGCGGCGCACGGCCTTCGGCCGCGCAAGCGCCTCGGTCAGCACTTTCTGCTCGATACGTCTGCAGCGATGCGCATCGCGCACATCGCGCTCGCAGGGAACGCGCGAGTCCTCGAGATCGGCGCCGGCACCGGCACGCTTACCGCGGCTTTGCTCGAAGCCGGTGCCACGGTTACCGCCGTCGAGATCGATCCGCACCTCGTCGTCATTCTTCGTGAGCGCGCCGACCTGCGCGCGGCGACGATTCTCCAAGCCGATGCGCTGGCGTTTGATTACGCGGACTTGGCACGGTCCGGAGCCTGGTGCGTTGCCGGGAATCTCCCGTACAACATCGCGACGCCGCTCGTCACAAAGCTCGTCGAGATGGGCGGTGGCCCGCAGACGCTCACCGTGATGGTACAACGTGACGTCGCCGAGCGGTTCTCCGCGCGTCCTGGGACCGCGGCCTACGGCAGCCTCTCGGTCGCGGTGCAGTACGCGATGGACGTGCGTCGCGAGCTCACGCTCCCTCCGCGCGCCTTCTTTCCGCAGCCGAAGGTCGACTCAACGGTCGTTCACATGACGCGCCGTCGCACGCCGGCCGTGCATCCCCGTGACGTCGCACTCTTTCGGCAGGTCGTGCGCGCTGCGTTCGCGTACCGCCGCAAAACGCTCGTGAACAGCCTCGTGCTTGCGCTTGCGCTCGAGCGGCCGCGGGTGGAACGTGCCGTAACGACCGCCGGCATTCGATTGGAGGAACGTGGAGAACGACTCGACCTCGCAGCTTTCGCCAAGTTGGCCGACGCGCTGGCCGAGGGGTAGCTTCTCGTTCGGCCGGACGATCGCGTTCATCTGTCTGGTCGCGGGCGTCTTTCTCGTAACACTCTTCGTAGCGGCCGTCGGAGCCACGCTCTGGCTCGAGCTACACGGTCAGCGCGCTAGCTTGATGGCCACCGCGGTGAGCCACGGCACGCTCGTGAACGCGCCGGTTTTCATCGCCTTGTCGAGCGCGCAGCTCATCGGAGAGGCCTGCGGTGTCATCGTCATCCTCGTCGGACTGCCGCGGCTCACGCATCTTTCGCTGCGCGAGATCGGGTTTCGGGCGATCTCTCCGCGCGTGATCGGCTACGCGCTGCTCGGCGCGGCGGGCATGGTGCTCGTCGCGGACGTGGGTTCGGGCATCGTCTCCGCTTGGAATCCGCACGCAGTGCACCCTCAAGTGGTCGAAAAAATGTTCGAAACACTCAGACACCAGCGCAGCGGCTTGATCTTCTTCATCCTTTTCGCCGTCGTCTTGCAGCCGATCGCCGAAGAGATGATCTTTCGCGTCTTCATCTTCAACCTCGTCCTGCGGTACGCCGGTTTTTGGATCGCCGCGATCGTCAGCGGCGGCCTCTTCGGCGCCGCGCACACGATCTCGGGCGGCGCGGACGACGTGAGTGCGGCCTTGCTTGCGGCCGGCGGCGTCGTGCTCTGCTGGGTCTATTACCGGTCGCGCAATGCGTACACGTCGATGATCTCGCACGGACTCTTCAATGCGCTGACCGTCGCAGCGCTCTACTACGCACCTAAGCTCGCAGGCTCGTAAGTACCGCCTCTGCCGGAATCGTGCGCGTCGCGAGCATCTCTTTGCGATGCCACGCGTCGGGAAGCGTTCGCGTTGCGGGGCGGCGGTCGAAGCCGCGCTCACGCACGTAGGAGCCGATCAGGTGTAGTGCGTCGCGTTGCGGCTCGTCGTACCACTCCGGAAGGTGCGTCTGCCACACGCCGACGATCGGAAAACCGCCGCGCGCCATCGCTACGTGCAACGGCCCTGCCGGAATCGCAACGACGCCGTCCACTCGCCCGAGAAGCGCGAGGAATGCTCGCGCGAACGGCGCGTCGAGCTGGCCGAAGAGCTCGCGATATCCCGCGACGATCTCGCGCCCCGGCCACGGTGATGCGTCGCCGAGCGCTGGATCCTCCATCGCGACGACCCGTGCTTGCGGATCGTCGCGTGCCAGCAGGTGGACGAAGCGCCGCGCTTCACTCGGATCCCAGTTCTTCCGCTCCGCGGTATAGCCCGCGATCGAGAGCACGTAGCGGCGAGTACCTGCGGGCGCGAAGCGCTGCAGCCGCTCATCGACACGTGCCTGAAGCTCCGGCGTTACGGTGAAGTCGAGCGTTGTCGACAGCGGCGCCGAGAGATCGAAGGCCGCGAGTCGCTCGCGAGCGATGAGCAGCCGCGCGAGATTGCGCGCCTTGCTCTGAAAGGGAAACGCGGTGCGACCTTCGGTTTCAGGATAATCGGTCCAGAGCACGACCGTGGGACCGAACGCCCCGAGCTCCGTCGCGAGCGGCTCGGGCGCGTGCACCTCGCGCGGTCGACCGTCGAGCCCGCGCAGCTCGAGGCCGAGATGCTTTGCGCCGGCTGATGATCCGTCCCCTGGTTCGCGCACGCCGCTGCGCAAGACGCGAACGTACTGGTTGCCTTCCAGAATCGCCGAGTAATCGTCGCCGAAGCGCGCAATCGCATACACATTCGACGGCTCGAGCATCGGCAGGATTGCAGCGAGATGCACCCAGTCGCCCAAGCCGTGCGGCCAGTAGACGAAGACGCGTTCGCCCCGGAGCGCGGCAAAGCGCCCGCGATCCTCTCGCATTGCGCGCAGCATGTTACATGCGCTGGTGCAGGCCGAAACGATTCCCCTCGGGATCGCTCGCGAAGCACGAGCGACAACTACTCGGAAACTCGTTCACCTCGCTGACGTCGCCCGCGCCGCCTGCGATGAGGCGTTCTCGCGCCGACTCGATATCGTCAACTTCGAACATGGCACCATTCGACTTGCCCGGAGTAAAGCCGAGCGGCTCGCCATTCCCAACACCGAAGGCCGTCGTTCCAATGTCGAACTCGGACCAGTGATCGCCGAATACCTTTCCGGGCTTCAAGCCGACAACGTCGCGATAGAATGCTGCGGCGCGAGGAACGTCGCGAACCGAGTACGCGACAAACGCTAAGTCTTTGACCATGCGTGGCTTCTTCGAACTAAGGGAAGCGGTGCCTTTCTCGCAGAAAGTGCGGCTGCCGATGATCAGCGATGAGGCGTTAGTCGCCTACTATGAGACGAAGAATCGTGCCGAGGAGCGACGTGTCGCCACCGGAGAGCGAAGAGACGTCTCGACTGATGCGCTGCGCGACGAGATCGAGTCGCACAGCCAAGATCTCTACCGCGAGCGCCTCGGAGGCCTCGCGAATCTCGCCGTCGGCGAAGTCGGTGTGGGCGCCGGAGACTTCGCCCGCTTTGCCTTTGCGCAAAAGCCGCGCACGCTCGTGCTCATCGACGTCTCGCCCGCCCGCATGGAGTTGCTCGCGCAAGAGTTCGGGCGTCGCTCCGGTGACGTCGGGGTCAA
>JASHTE010000253.1 GCA_030040695.1 Vulcanimicrobiota bacterium
CGCGAAACGGCAGACGTCGTCGAGCAACTCTTTATAGGTGATGCTCCAGCGGTCTCCCGGCTCGCCTTCATGGTAATAGGCGACCTTGCCGCCCTTGACCGCGCGCACGTGACGATCGAGGCAGTTGACCGAGACGTTGAGCTCGCCGTCGTAGAACCAGCGCGCAAACGGCTCCTTCCACTCCAAGACTTTGGTGAAGGGCTTGGACCATTCGAGCGTGCGCGCCCAGGAGGCCCAAAAGCCTTCGAGATCGCGCTCCGCCTCGTCGTAGATACCGGGCTTCGCGTTTGCCTGGGCGGCAAAGTCGGCGGGCGGTGGGAAGCGGCGGCTCTCCTGAAGGAGCGCCTCGATTGCGTGGGCGGTATCCATAAGGCGGACTTTAGGCGGGGCCTTTGGCACTCCTGGCTCTGGAGTGCTAAGATAGGTGAGATGAAGCAGCCCCGGCTCGACGAGCGCAAGGCGTATATCCTCGCGACGGTCGTCTATGAGTACGTGGCGACCGCAGAGCCGGTCGCCTCGCAGACGCTCACCCACAAGTACAACCTCGGTATCAGCTCCGCCACCGTGCGCAACGAGATGGCCGAGCTCGAGGCCGAGGGATACCTCGTGCAACCGCACACGTCTGCGGGGCGCATTCCGTCAGACACGGGATATCGCACGTACGTGGACGAGCTCATGCAACCGGAGACGCTCTCTGCTGCGGATCGCCGGCGCATTCACGATGATCTGCGCGACGCAAGCCGTGAGCTCGACGAGCTCGTCGATCAAACGACGCGGCTCCTCGGGCGGCTCTCGAAGAGCCTCGCCTTCGTCACCAAGCCGCAGAGCGAAACGCAGCTCTTCAAGCACATTCAGTTGATCTCGATTGCGCCGCGCACGGGTATCGCGATCGTCGTCACGTCGTTCGGCGTCTCCGCGCAGAGCCTCTTCGAGCTCAGTAGCGACGTCTCGGCTGACGACCTCACACGTCTTTCGAGCGCGTTCAACGCGCACTTTGCGAATCGTCCCATCGACGAGGTCGGTGAGAGTGAGATCGCGGCTCTCGTCGCCGAGCTCGGCCTCACCGAGGACTTGCGCGGCGCGATCGCGACTGCGATGCAGAGCGCTCGTTCGGACGAGATTCCAGAGATCGCATCGGCGGGTGCCCAGAATCTTCTCGACCAGCCGGAGTTCAGCGACGTCCGCAAGCTGCGCTCGATCCTCCGGATCGTGGAGGAGCAGCGCACGCTCTATGATATCGTTGCCGATGCGATGAAGAGTGAAAATCCGCGCGTGAAGATCGGACGTGAGCTCGGGAACGAAGAGCTCGCCGATCTTTCCGTCGTCACGGTACCCTATCGCTTCGGCCCCCACGCGATCGGGATGCTCTCGATTCTCGGACCGCGACGCATGCCGTATGCGCGGCTGCTCGCGCTCGCGTCGGGAACAGCGGAGTCTCTCTCCCGGCGCCTCGCGGACGCGGACGTCTAACACGACCGAGAGCGGCATGCCTACGAGAGATTACTACGAGACCCTTGGGGTCGCGCGCAACGCTACGCCCGACGAGATCAAGAACGCCTACCGCGGTCTCGCGCGCAAGTTCCACCCCGACGTCGCCGACGACAAAGCCGCGGCGGAGCGCCACTTCAAGGAGATCAACGAGGCCTACGAAGTGCTCTCCGATCCACAGAAGCGGGCGCGCTACGATCGCTTCGGCACGGTCGACGACGGCGCTATGGGCGACTTCGGCTTCGGCAACGTTGGTGCCGGTTTCGGCGATATCTTCGACATGTTCTTCGGCGATGTTCGGGGCGCCCAGGCGCGCCATACCGGGCCGCAGCGGGGCGCAGATCTCCGTTTCGATCTCGAAATCACGCTCGAAGAAGCATTCTCCGGTGTCACGAAAGAGATCACGTACGGCCACCTCGCACAGTGCGCGAAATGCAAAGGCAGCGGCGCGCTTCCGGGAACGCTCGTCGTTCCCTGCGGCCGCTGCGGGGGTAGCGGCGTCGTGCGCGCCGCGCGGCAGACGCCGCTCGGTCAGTTCGTCACGCAGACGACCTGCCCGACGTGTCACGGCGAAGGACAAGTCGTCTCGCAGCCGTGCGATGCATGCGGGGGTGAAGGCCGCCGCCACATCGAGACGGTGCTCTCGGTGAAGGTTCCGGCGGGCGTCGACGACGGTTCGCGCATTCGGATCGCGGGGAAAGGCGAGGCCGGCGTCCACGGAGGGCCGGTCGGCGATCTCTACGTCTACCTGACGATTCTCCCGCACCCACGTTTTACGCGCAACGGTCTCGACACCGGCGCCGACGTGCCGGTCGGCTTCACGCAGGCGGTGCTCGGCGCGACGATCCAGGTTCCCTCGCTCGAAGGCGAGCTGCCGCTGACGATTCCCCCCGGGACGCAAAGCGGAACGACGTTGCATCTGCGCGGGCACGGGATGCCGCGCGTGCACGGCACGCATCGCGGGGATCATCACGTCACCGTGCGCGTCGTCGTTCCCGCGAAGCTCACGAAACGGCAGCGCGAGCTCCTCGAGGATTTCGCTCGTGAAGGCGGGGACCAGGGTGAAGAGCCCTCGTTTTTCGATCGAGTCAAAGACGCATTCCGCCCGTAGGGAGGCTCCTCCATGAGCCCTCGTTTCTTCATCGAAGGCGTGCATGAATGCGGCGAGCGCGTGCGCATCGACGATGCAGATGCGCACCACATGCGTGATGTGCTTCGCCTTCACGAGGGCGATCGCGTCGAGGTCGTCGACTCGGCTTCGCAGGCGTTCGTCGCGCGGCTCGCGCCGCGCGGCGAACAGCTCTTCGCGACACTCGTCGAAAGACGCGATCCGCTTCCGCTGCCTCGCCTTCGCGTCGACGTTGCGCAAGCGATGCCGAAAGGCACCAAGATGGACTTCATCGTCGAGAAGGCAACTGAGCTGGGTGCCGGGGCCGTCATTCCATTTTCGAGCGAGCGCACGATTGCGCGCGCGGCCGGAGCCGAGCGCGTCACGCGGTGGCGGCGCATCGCGAAAGGCGCCGCTGAGCAGTGCGGGCGCCGTGATGTTCCCGCGATTGCCGAGCCAACCGATTTCGGCGCGGTGCTCGACCGCTTCTGTGCCTACGACGTCGTACTCCTCGCGTGGGAGAGCGCGCAAGAACCGCTGCGCGAGCAGCTCCCCGCGCTCGTAGCGGGTGCGCGCAGCGCGCTCGTCGTCATCGGCCCTGAAGGTGGCTTCTCGCGCGCTGAGGTGGAGGCGGCGGAGGCACGCGGCGCGGCGATTATTTCACTCGGCGATCGTATCTTGCGGACCGAGACGGCGGCGCTCGTGCTGCTCGCGATCCTCCACTATATTATCGGGAACGAACGGAGTGCACAGCACGCCCGTCGTATTAACACCGCTTAAGAATGGCAAAGCTTCCGTTCTCGATCGTGATTCCGACCTACAACGAAGCGGGCGGCATCGAGAAGCTCCTTCGGGCAATCGATGGCGTCTGCAAAGCGAACGGGCTCGATGGTGAGGTGATCGTCGTCGACGACAACTCACCCGACGGCACCGGCGCAATCGTCGACCGCCTCTCTTCGGAGCTTCCCGTGCGCGCGCTGCATCGGCCCGGGAAGCTCGGCCTTTCGAGCGGCGTCATCGACGGCTGGAAGATTGCGCGGCCGGAGTCGCTAGCGCTCGGCGCGATGGATGCCGATTTCAGCCACGACGTCTCGATTCTGCCGAGGATGGTCGCGGCGTTGGAGAGCGGGTACGGGCTTGCCGTAGGAAGCCGCTACGTCTCCGGGGGCGGAATCCAGAACTGGCCGACGCGCCGAATCGTGACGTCGCGCATCGCCTGCGCGCTCGCGCGGCCGCTCACTAACGTGAAGGACATCACGAGCGGCTACTTTCTCGTGCGGCGAGAGGCACTGCAAGACGTGCAACTCGACCCGATCGGCTTCAAGATCGGGCTCGAGGTGATTGCGAAAGCGCATTACGGACGCGTCACCGAGATCCCGTACGTCTTCACCGATCGCACGACCGGCGAGTCGAAGCTCAATCAGCGCGAGATCGTCAACTACCTGAAGCAGCTGCGCAAGCTCTACGCCGCTCGCCTCTTCCCGCGGAGCGCGGTTCTCTGATGCCCATGCCGGAGTGGCTCAACCGGCGACGCGGCAAGAACGACGACCGCGATGCCGCGCAATGGAGCAAGTGCCCGAACTGCGGAGAGATGCTCTATCGCCGCGATCTCGCGGCAAATCTCTACGTCTGCTCGCGCTGCGGCTATCACTTCCGCATGGGCGCCTACGATCGCATCAGCACGATCGTCGACGGCGACTTCACGGAGATCGGCGCCGAAGTGCGCTCGAGCGACCCGCTCCTCTGGAGCGATCGCAAGAGCTATCCGGCGAAGCTCGCCGGAGATCGGGAACGAAGCGGTTTGAGCGAAGGCATCGTCTGCGGCTTCGGCGAGATCGGTGGCTACGAAGCGGCACTGGGCGTCATGGACTTCCATTTTCGTGGCGGCACGATGGGCACCGTCGTCGGCGAGCGCGTCACGCTTCTGCTCGAGGAGGCGCGACGACGGCGCCTCCCGTGCGTTCTCTTCACGGCGTCGGGCGGTGCGCGAATGGAGGAGGGGATGTTCGCGCTCATGCAACTCGCGAAAACAACCGCTGCCGTCACGCGCTTCATGGGCGACGGCAATCTCCTGTTCACCGTCCTTACCGACCCGACGACCGGAGGCGTCTCAGCCTCTTTCGCATTTCAGGCCGATGTGGTGATCGCCGAGCCGGGTGCCATGATCGGCTTCGCAGGGCGGCGCGTCATAGAGCAGACGATCAGGCAGAGGCTTCCGGATCGATTTCAAACGGCGGAGTTTCTCCTCGAGAAGGGGCACATCGACATGGTCGTCGAGCGCAGGCATATAAAGGATATCCTGGCGCGATTGCTCGAGTACGCTGCAAAAGGAGCGCAGCGATTGCAGGAGGCAAGCCGGTGAACCCCTTTGCCGAGCGTGAGAAGGCACTGCTCGAGCTCGAGCGCCGCATCGGGGAGCTGCGCGCCGCGACCGCGGATCAGCCGACCGACATGTCGAGCGAGATCGCAGCCTTGGAGTCGCGGTACCAGGAGATTCTGCGCGACGTTTACGGGCGCCCGACAGCGTGGCAGAGGGTGCATATCGCGCGCCATCCCGACCGGCCCACGGCGCTTGAATACATTACCGCGCTCGATCGCTTCGACGAGTTGCACGGCGACCGGTACTATCGCGACGATCAGGCGGTCGTCGGCGGGCTCGGCCTTCTGCGAGGCCGCGCGATCATGGCAATTGGGCAGCAACGGGGACGCGACACAAAGGAAAATCTGCGCCGGAACTTTGGAATGGTCGCGCCCGAAGGCTATCGCAAGGTGCGGCGTCTCGCGCTGCTTGCATCACGCTTCGGCGTCCCGATCGTGACGTTCATCGATACGAAAGGTGCCGACCCCGGGATCAGCTCTGAGGAGCACGCGCAGTCCGAGGCGATCGCGCAGTCACTGGTCGCCTTTACGAACGCACGAGTACCGATCGTGGCGGCGGTGGTTGGTGAGGGAGGGTCCGGCGGCGCGCTCGCGCTCGGCATTGCCGACCGAGTGATCATGCTTGAGAACAGCACGTACTCCGTCGCCTCGCCCGAAGGCTGCGCCGCGATCCTGTGGGCGGACGCATCGAAGGCAGAAGAAGCTGCAGAGCACCTGAAGCTGACCGCGCAGGACCTCATGCGGTACGGCATCATCGACGAAGTCGTTCCCGAACCTCTCGGCGGCGCAAATCGGGATCCAAACGCTGTGGTTGCGCGCGTCCTCGAGCGCGTCGATGCCGCACTTACCGCGCTCGAGCGACTCACGCCATCCGAACTCCTCACGGCGCGGTACGAGAAGTATCGCCGGATGGGCGCGTGGGGCGAACGCGCTCCGGCGGTGGGCGGCTGATGCCGAGCCGGCGCAGACGGGTCCCACCGATCCTCCGGTTCGCGGGGCGGCTGTGCGCGACGCTCGGGGCCTTCGCCGTGATCGTTTTCGGCTCGATCGCCTTTGCGCAACGCATCGAGCAAAACGTCACGCTCGCGCGCGAGCTTGCGCGCACACAACATGACATCCGCGCGCTGCGCATTCGGCAGACCGAACAACAACGGGAAATTGGGCGGCTTCAACAGCCCGAGGGAGCCGTTCCGTATATCTATCGGCGCCTGCGCATGGTGAAGCCGGGGCAAACGCTCATCTATCTGGTACCCGCACCGACGCCGGCCCAGTGACGACGAGCGGTACCGTCATCAATCTCAACGCCTTCGGCGCAACGGTGCGCCTCGACAGTGGAGAGCTCGCCTCCGTGCAGAGTGAGGACGTCGAGCTGCATCGCGCTCACTACGAGCGCAGCCTCACGACGCGCGCACGTCTCGCATTTATCCGCCTCGACCGGCGAGGCCGCCCGACGGTGACGCTCGCTCCGCAGATCTCCGACGAACGCCTCGAAGAGCAGATCGCAAGCTACCTCAAGAGCACGGAGGAGCGCGAGGGAGAGACGCCGGCACACGAGCGGCATTTCCTACGCAAGAAGCGCCGCG
>JASHTE010000254.1 GCA_030040695.1 Vulcanimicrobiota bacterium
CGTTGGGGAACGTATTCACTGGGGCGTTTCGGTACCAGTGGTACGTATCGCGGACGCGAAAGAGGACGAAGCGGCTCGGATCGGCCGGGTGCTGAATCGGTGCGATGTCATCGAGAATCCAAATGCCGCGGCCGTGCGCAGCGACGACGAGATCGTCGAACGTCGGCTGCACGTGCAGATCGTAGATAGCCGTCGCGGGCATGTTCAGCCGTAGCGCCTGCCAATGGCGCCCACCGTCCCACGATGCCCAGACGCCGCGCTGCGTTCCTGCGTAGAAAAGACTGGGGTTCACGGGATCTTGGCGGACGACGCGCACGAAGAGATTGCGCGGCATGTCGCCGCTCATCGAGTGCCAGTGCGCGCCGTAATCGTTCGTGCCGAAGATGTGAGGCGAGTCGTCGCCGAGCATGTGGTTGTCGACAGCCGCAAACGCGCTGCCGGCATCGAAGGCGCCGGCGTCGACGGTTGCGACACGTCCCCAGTAAGGAAAACTCGACGGCGTGACGTTCGTCCAGTGCACTCCTCCGTCGCGCGTGAGATGCACGAGGCCATCATCGGATCCAACCCAAATCACGTTCGCGTCGAGCGCTGACGGCTCGATATCGAGGATGTTGTCGGCGGTCTCGGCGCCCGACATGTCGGCGTCGATTGGGCCGCCCGGGGTTCCCTGATGCGTGCGCTCGTTGCGGGTGAGATCGGGGCTGATGACGGACCAGTGCCTTCCGCGATCCGTCGACTCGAAGACGACGTTGCCGCCGACGAGCACTGCGCCGCTCGGCAGAAACGCTAGCGGAGAGTCCCAGTTGAAACGATAGCGCGTATCGCGCGCCGGCAGACCGCCGTTGTTCTCCGCGTCAGGGGAGACGTCTTCTGTGTCGTGCGTCTGCGTGTTGTAGAGAAAGAGTTGTCCGGTATCGGTCGACGTCGAGGTTGTCCAAATGAAGTGCGAGTCGAGCGGATCGTAGGCGGCCCACATGCCGTCCCCACCGGCGAACTGAAACCAGTCCCGGTCCATGACGCCGACACCGCTCGGGCTGTTCGCCCAGCCGCACCACGAGTTGTCGTCCTGCAGTCCGATGCAGACGTGATAGTTGGGCACGTCGTTATCGAAAGTCACGTGGTACGGCTGCGCGACGGGAAGGTCGTAAGGCTGTCTCCAGTGCGCTCCCCCGTCGCTGGAGAGGATGGCGCCCTCGTCGGTCCCGACGGCGACTCGCGCGCCGTCCTGCGACCACCACACTTGGTGGTAGTCCCAACCGGCCGTGTCGGCGATGACGTGAAACGTCTTGCCACCGTTGCTCGTCATCGAGAGGATGAGACCGACGCTGATAAGGCGATCGTTGTTCGCCGGATCGATCGTAATACGGGAGAAGTAGAAGCGGCGCGCGCCGATGAGTGGGCTGTAGGGCATGCGCCTCCAGCTCGCACCGCCGTCGTCGGAACGCCAGAGTACTCCCGCGCGCGATTGCATGTCGGCGTAGATGCGACCGTTCGTTCCGGCTGCAAGTCCGACGCGCCCGACGGGGCCACCGGGCAAACCGTCGCCCACGAGCTCGCGCCACGTTAGACCGTTGTCGTCGGAACGGAAGATGCCGCCGTTCGGCCCACCGGAGATCATCGTCCACGGTTTGCGCCGCACATAATACATGGCCGCGAAGAGCGTGCTCGGATGGTCGGGAACGCGCACGACGTCGGATGCTCCGACGCCCGCGTTCACGTAGAGCGTGCGCTGCCAATGTGCTCCGCCATCGGTCGTGACGTAGATGCCTCGTGTCGTGTTGTCGCGGAAGATCTGGCCGAGCACCGCAACGGCGATGCGCCGTGGATCGCGCGGATCGATCGAGATCGTCGCGATCGAGCCAGCGTCATCGAGACCAAGATGCTTCCAGCTCTTTCCTCCGTTGCTCGAATGCCAGATGCCGTCGCCTTGCTCGACGTCATTGCGCGGGTTCGCTTCACCGGTGCCGACCCAGACGTCATTCGGGTCGTGGGGCGCAACCGCGATCGCACCGATCGGTGCTACCGGCTCGTTGTCGAACACCGGACGCCACGCGGAGCCACCGTCGGTTGACTTGAACACGCCGCCGCCTGCCCCGCCCGCGTAGTAGATGTGCGGATTAACGTCGCTGCCGACGACGCTCGTCATGCGACCGCCGGAGATAGCGGGGCCGATCTCACGATATTGCAGGTCGCCGAAGCGCAAGTCGGCTCTGGCGGGAAGCGCGCAGAACATCGCGCTCGCGAGCATCGCCGCGAGAAGACGGGAGGCATTCTTCATCATGCTTGCACGGTACGCAGCGAGGCTGGAATTGTCATCCCAAAGGCGAAGTGCCAAAAAAAGGCTCATGAGCTGGCGCTTGCTGTCGCGCATCCTCATCGTCTGCGGATGCATCGCGGGCGTGGGACTCATTCACGTGGGCGATCTCGCACGGCTTGCGGGCGATCCGATCGGCAGCCGCGATTGACGCCTTTCCTCAACCGTCTGAAGCAAACGCTGACGCGCGCGCGCGACGGTTTCGCCGCGATTCGCGTGCTCGGGAGAGAGGGGAGGCCGCTCGACTCCGCCTTCTGGGAGGATTTCGAGGATTTGCTCATCGCCGCGGATTTCGGCGTTCCGACGGCGGAGAAAATCGTTCGTGGGCTCAAGGCCGTCGCCACGCAGGAAGCATGGTCGACCGGCGATCAGGCCGTCGCGCGTTTTCGGAGAGACGTCGAGCGATTTCTTACGATCGATGACGCGGCCTTACACGTAACGGCCGCACCCGCGGTGATGCTCGTCGTCGGCGTCAACGGCAGCGGGAAGACGACGACGCTCGGTAAGCTCGCGAAGTATTTTCGAGATCAAGGCAAGCGCGTGATGCTCGTTGCCGCCGACACGTTCCGCGCCGCAGCGGCGGAGCAACTCGCAATTTGGGCGGAACGCACCGGAAGCGAGCTCGTGCGCGGGAACGAGGGCGCCGATCCCGCCGCCGTCGCCTTCGACGGCATCAAGGCAGGCACGGCGCGTGGCGCAGACGTCATCCTCATCGATACCGCCGGACGGCTTCAAACAAAGTCGAATCTCATGGAAGAACTAAAGAAGATCCGGCACGTGATTGAGCGCGAGATCGGTGCCCCGCCCGCCGAGACGCTGCTCGTGCTCGACGGCACGACCGGGCAGAACGCCCTCTCGCAGGCGCGTCTCTTCCACGAGGTAACTCCACTCACCGGTGCGGTCGTCACGAAACTCGACTCGACGGCGAAGGGCGGTATTCTCGTCGCGATCGTCGAGGAACTCGAGATCCCGATCAAGTTGGTAGGGGTCGGCGAGCGCCCGGAAGACCTCGGGCCGTTCGTCCCCGGTGCCTTCACGGAGACCCTCTTCGAGGGAAGCAGCATCTCGTAGTACTGCGCCGGGGCGAACAGGAGTTCGATCCCGGTGGGGGGAACCGCCGCCTCAGACGTGGTGCCGCCGGGCGAAGAGCACGTGGCCACCCCCTTGGCACCGCAGCGCGATAGCGTGATGGGCGAGAGCTACACATCACGCACTGAGGAGAAGAACAGATGGCGCAAGACGAACGGCAGATCGCCCTCACCAACGCGCTCGCGCAAATCGAGCGGCAGTTCGGAAAAGGCTCGATCATGCGCATGGGGGACTTTCAAGAACGTATGGCGGTCGAGATCGTGCCAACGGGCTCGATCGCACTCGACCTCGCACTCGGCGTCGGCGGCTTTC
>JASHTE010000029.1 GCA_030040695.1 Vulcanimicrobiota bacterium
GAGCCCATCAACGGGCAACGTGGAATGATCCTCGCGCAACTCGACTTCACGTATGAACGCCAGTTGCGCTATCACGAAGAGGTCACCGTCGGCTGCAAGGTGACGCGCATCGGCAACAAGTCATTTGAGATGGCGCACGAGATCTGGAGCGTGCCGAACGACTACCGCGCGGCGCACGGCAGAACCGTGCTCGTCGCGTACGACTTCACGCACGGCTATTCGATTCGCGTGCCCGACGAGTGGCGAGCAGCCGTCGCTGCCTTCGAAGCAGGGCAACCGCAGACGTACGAATAATCGGCACAGGTTCCCAGGGCGGTTAGCTCAGTGGGAGAGCGCTTCCTTGACACGGAAGAGGTCAGTGGTTCAATCCCACTACCGCCCACCATCGTTACGCTGAGATGGATGAGCCGCTCAGAGCGGCGCGAACGCTAAACGATGTCGTCGAGCTCTCCGTGGTGGACGTCCCACTGGTCCTCACGGTTTTCATCGGCAGTCGTCTCGCCGTACTTCTCTTGTTCTCGTCGTACGGCTTCGCCAGGGTCGATCGGCCGTTCTTTCTTCGAGGCTACGTCGGGCGCGATATCCTCCGTCTCGTCGTCGGAGTACGGCAGGTGGTCGTCATTCATGTCGATACGAGTTCTCCTTCAATCGATAAAAGCCATCCGGTACAATAACCCGCAACGTCGCGCCGCCTCAGTGGGCGAAGAGCGCGCCCACGAGCAAGACGATTCCTATGAGGACGACCCCGACCAGGAAATGGGCGACTGCGGTCGCCGTCACGTAGGCTACGGACTTCATCATGCGTGCTGCCTCCTATGATGATGCCACTTGTAACGCGCGAGTCTGAGCAGCGTCGGGGAGCACTATATAAAGTTGATGAAAGCGAGCGAGGCCGTATAGGGTAAATGCCTCACGCGCGATCGGCGTTGCTCCCGGCGCTAGCAAAAACCAGGCGAGCGGGTATTTGCATGCATCGCCCCGAAGCCGCTCGCCATGGTCACGACGTTGCGACAGCAGCGTTGGACGTATGTCGCGAGCCTCGCCGGCACGGCAATCGCCTACATCGTCTTCGCCCTCATCGGCTTCACGCTTGCACATTCGGTCAAAGAGGTCACGGCGGTGTGGGCGCCAGCAGGCATCGCTCTCGCAGCCATTCTGTTGGGCGGGTATCGGCTCTGGCCCGCCATTTGGATCGCCGCCTTCATCGCTAATCTGACGAATCACGTCTCTCCGCTAACCGCGGCGGGCATCGCGGTCGGCAACACGCTCGGCCC
Source organism: Vulcanimicrobiota bacterium (assembly GCA_030040695.1). Taxonomy (GTDB): domain Bacteria; phylum Vulcanimicrobiota; class Vulcanimicrobiia; order Vulcanimicrobiales; family Vulcanimicrobiaceae; genus Tyrphobacter. The sequence continues at coordinate 1,275 of JASHTE010000029.1, forward strand.
GCTCGTCGGTGCATTCCTGCTGCGATACACCGGCTTCGACGTTCGTCTCCAACGCTTGCGTGACGTTGTGATTTTCGTCGTCCTTGGCGCGATCGTTGCGATGACCGTCACCTCGACGAACGGCGTGCTCAACCTCGCGCTTGCACACGTCATCCCCTGGCACAACTTCGGGTCAACCTGGACGCTCTGGTGGGGCGGTGACGCGATGGGTACGCTCATCGTCACGCCCTTCATCCTCACGTGGGCGACGCGGAGCAGAGATCCGGCCGAGGGACACGCTGGAGAGCTGTTCATGCTCTTCCTCGTCATGCTGCTCGTCGCTCTGCTCGCCTTCCCGGGTAGCGCATCGACGATGCCCGCAATCTTCCACCATCAGTCCTTCATCTACCCTGTCGTCATGTGGAGCGCGATCCGCTTTCGCCAACGTGAAACGACCACCGTCATCGCGCTGTTTACCATCGTCTCGGTTGCTGCCATAGCCCATCAACCCGGCGTCGGCAGCATCGACCAGCGTCTCGCGAACGCGATGACGTTCCTTGCGATCCTCGCGCTCACCGGCATGGTGATCTCCGCGCTGACGACCGAACGCCGCAAGGCGCGCCGCCGACTCGACGCAACGCTTCGGAAGACCACGCGTATCGCCCAGACGCTGCAAGAGGCAATGCTTCCCAAGCGCCTTCCCTATCATCGTCGCCTGCAGTTCGATGCGCTCTACGCTACCGCCGAGCACGATGCGCTCGTGGGCGGAGACTGGTACGATGTGTTCGTCTTGCCCGACGACTCAGTCCTCATCACGGTTGGCGACGTCTCCGGCCATGGTATCGAGGCCGCCGTCACGGCCGAGCGTATACGGCAGGCGCTCTTCGCCGGGGCCGTCGACAGCGACGACCCGGCGCTCATCCTCACGAAGGCGGATCGAGCGCTCCAACTGCAGAGCGACACCATTGCGACGGCGATCGTTGCCGTCATCGATCCCCATACGAACCAGATGTGGTATGCGAGCGCAGGGCATCCGCCGCCCGTCATCGCGGCTCCCTCTGTGCCGCCGCAGCTGCTCGAAACCGGCGGTCTTCCACTCGGGATAGCACGTGCGATTCATTCGGGCGCACGAGAGCCGAAGACACATCACGTAGCACTCCCCCCAGAGGCGCTCATAGTATTTTACACCGATGGCCTCATCGAGTTCTCGCGCAATGCACAGGCCGTCGAGGAGCGTCTACTGCACTGCGCGGCGCGCCTCGTCTTCGACCATACGGCTCGCCCTGCGCAGGCTCTGCGTAGTGAAGTTATGGGGAGCGCCTCTCCGCACGACGACACGGTGCTTCTCACCGTGCGACTCCTCCCCGAGGAGTAGCGCGTAGGCGCTACTGCTGCAGCGCGTCTGCTGCGGAACGAGGCGGGAAGTTCGTGAGATCCGGCTTGCGCTCGCCGATCTTCCAGATCATAGCCGCTGCCTCTGCGCGGTCGAGGTCGCGCCGCGGCTCGAGCGCATCGATACTACCGAACGTGCGGGCGATCGTGTTTAACTGATGCTCGGGCGTCGTTCCTTGATCTTGTAGAAGGCAGCTTCCGATCGCGGCAACGTAGCTGTGCGATATGTTCCGAGCGTCGCGCCAATGCGGAAGCTCGTAGTACGCTTGCGCGACGTCCCCGGCGAGAAGCGGGTCCGGAGCACCGCAATCGACATATGCCTTGATCGCCAGTGCCGCTTCGCGCGATATCGGGTCGTTCGGGCGAAAACGCCCGTCGGGAAATCCTACGGCTATTCCGGCATCTTGCATCCCTTCGATCGCCGCAAAGTCTGGATCGCTTGCAGGGACATCCGCGAAGGACGCCTTCGCATCGGCACCGGCCGGCGGGATCGCAACTGCTGTATTATTCGCCCATATCGCCGCGTCCGCGTGCATCAGCCAGCGAACGAATTCGCGCCGCAGTACCGGACGCTGTGGCTCGAAGAGCCCACCCGGGGGCCAGAAAATCTGCAGTTGCGTCAATTGGTCGATAAACAGTGCGGCGTTCTCACCTTGAATGTCTCGGAACGCCGGCGTCGGCGCCGGGCTTGGCGTCGCGGTCGCCATCGCTTGCTCGGAATGGCGGCCGTGCGAACACGCCGTCGCGAGGAACGCCGACAAGAACACCGCAACGATCTTGCGCATCCAGAGCCACGTGCGGCGCCGCGCGCTTCGCTCCCTTCCGTGCCTCAGTCTTCTTCGTCTTCTTCGGCTTCGCTTTCGAGCACCTCGTCCGAGACGGATCCGTCAAACAGCTCCTCCTCGACTTCGCCGCCCGCACAGTCTGGATGATCGCAGAGGCACACTTCCGCGTTCTCGTCGCAATCGCGGCATGGTTCCGAGCAATAATCTCCTTCGTTGCGTACCTCGCACGTACAGGCCTGACAGACACACACGGACATGACGGCTATCTCGACGCCTCCTTCATACTAGGTAACGCTGCGCGAGATGCGAATCGCCGCGTAGCGCTGGTAAGGTCGTTTGATGGGCTAGAGGTACCCAGGAACCGCTCCTTGCTACCGGGGCAACCAGGCAGGACCAAATTCGCCGCTAGCCAAGCGAGAACTCCGGAAGCGGCTCCGCGGTATCGGAGCCGGAGCTTTGCCGTCGTCCGGAAGGAGCCTGCGCTTTGGAGTACTTGGGCTACGCGCGCGCGATACACGGCGGATATCACGCGATCCGAACCGCACATCATCACCGGCATCGCATCGTTCCGGTGCTCGCGTTCTTCATCCCGCTCCTCACCTACGTCTTCTCCCTCTCGCACGACGTTGCGTCTCGCGATCTCGCGGAGATGCAAGGCGTGCCTTACGTGCTCGGCATTCCGCATGCAACGGGCTACCCGCTCTTCGTTCTCCTGGGCTGGCTCTTCTCTCACACCATTGCCATCGACTCTCTCGCCTTCCGCATGAATCTTTTCGGTGCGATCTGCGTCGCTGCCACCTGCGTCGTCGGCGTCCTCACGGCGCTCCGCATCGGCGTCGGCCCGGTGACGTCGCTCGGCGCCTTCCTCTGCTTCGCGTGGGCACGCACCGTCTGGCTTCACGGGTCGCAAGCCGACACGCAGGACCTCGCGCTCTTCTTTCAGGCCCTGACGATATACTATCTGTGCGGCTGGTTGATGGACGAAGGCACCTCGGACATCGTCGGCGCAGCGGCTGCCTTCGGTGCCGCTCTCGCCGTGCATCCGATCTCACTTTGGCTCGTACCCGCCTTCGCATTCGCGAAGCTCGCACGCGTGCGCAGGCTTACCGTCTCGAACGTCGGCGCGAGTGTCATGGCCTTCGCGCTCCTCCTCTGCTGCTTTGCATATTTACCGCT
>JASHTE010000255.1 GCA_030040695.1 Vulcanimicrobiota bacterium
CTTGGGCTTAGGAGTCCCCTGCTCTATCCAGTTTGAGCTACGGGCGCGCAGTACAGAGGCTAGGTTTTATGCGGGTTTGCGGGACACTCCCCTCCGGCCCAGAGCCGATCCACTTCACCGTGTCGCCGTGCCCATGCGCGCAAGATGATACACGTCGTTAGATGACCTCGTACGGGCACCAGCCGTGCTCGAGCCCGAGTTGCATCGCGCCGACGGCCGCAGGCACGACGAGAAACCCGGGTTGCACGTTGTGTTCGAACTCCGAGAGCACCGCTTGCACCGCCACGCCGTGCGACGGCGCCACGAGAGTTGCAAGGTACGTCATCGCATTGTGGCAGACCATGAACCTTCCGCCGCGACGCAAGACGGCTTGTGCGCTCCAATCCTGATAGACGGCATTGGGGTCATCGGGTGACCCGTTCTCGTCCAAGTGGTGCGCTTGGTAGTAGACGTTCGTCGGCGCGAGATGTAGGGCCGCGCCGAAGCCGTACTTCGTCCACATCGCGTCGTTGAGAGCGTAGACGACTGAAGGGCCGCTCACGATGCCGAGCACCGCCAGGCTCCCGGCGCCCTCGCCGAACGAGAACTCGAATGCGTTCATCGAGTTCTGCATGTGCATGTAGAGGCTCGCGTAACCGGCAATGAGCAGCGGGGTCGTGGAGAGGAAGAGCTGCTTGTGAGTCTTGCTCGAATTGAGGGCCGCGAGCATCGCGTCGCGATCGTACTCGTGCTCCGAGAGCACGTGAAAGTGCAGGGCGCCTTGCTGTGACCCGCTAGGGGCGGCGTCGGCGCGCGTGAGCGGCGCCAAGAGCCCAAGGCTTGTCGCGGTGACGAACGACTTGCGGGATAAGTCCATTGCGGTCTCCTTGGCAACGGGGAACGTGGAGGGCACCGTTCTGCGCCGAAACGAACGAACCCGGCATGACCGGCGCGCGGCTTTTGGGCGCAGCGGCTCTCACAACCGTAGCGGCGTCGTTGCTCGCCGTCGAAGGCTTGTCGTGGCAGCAGAGCGCGCGCTTCGGGCCGCTGACGGCGACATCGTACCCCTGCGCCGTGCGGCTCGACGCTCTCGGCCCAGCTGATCTAGCGGCGGGTTTGCGTGTCGGGGACAGCGTCTTGCTGCGCGACATGGACGTCGCGTCACGTACCGCGGGCGTCTTTCACTACACGCCGACCCAGGCCGGCCGGGCCGGCCAAGCGACGCGCATCGTCGTGCAGCGCGGGTCAGGGCGCCTCACGATTCCGTACACGCTGCGGCACACCGATTCAGCGACGACGTTCGCAGCGCAACTCGGGTTCAAGCTCGTCCTCTTTGCAATCGCGCTCTTGCTCTTGTGGCGCGGAACGGATCGCGCATCGCTCATTCTCGGCGTTTGGTGCTGCTCGGTGGGCATTGGATTGCCGGACGCATGGTGGGGGTTGCTTCCCCTCTGGGGCCGCGTCGCCGGTGGCGCTCTCACAGCGGTGCTGTGGACGTGCTCGCCGTTCTTCCTCTACCTCGTCATCGACGCGGTTGCAACCGGCGTGTCGGTGCGCGCGCGCATCATCTGCCAAGCGCTCATGGTGGCCCTTATGCTGCCGGCGCTCATTATCACGACGGTCGACGCTACAGCGCAGGCCGTCACCGGCTGCTGGCTTATCTCGATAACTCCGTGGTATGCGAACACAGCGTTCGCCGCGCAGCAGCTCGTCATTGTCGCATTCTTCGTACTCAGCTACCTGCGCACGACGGGGCTTGCAAAGCAGCGCGTGCGCTGGGTCTTCTGGGCATTCCTCTTCAGTCGAGCGGGCGTGCTGCTCAATCTCGTCAATCGCCTCGTCGTGCACCCACTCCACCTCTCCGGCTTCGAGTGGGCGACCGTGCTTCTCTTCCCGATCGGCTGCACGTACGCGATTCTCCGCCACCGCATCATCGACGTGAACTTCGTCCTCAGCCGCACGCTCGTCTACACGATTCTGACGACGATCGTTGTCGGTGTCTTCATCCTTGCCGAGGAGCTGTTGCAAACGGTTGAGGCGGGACACGGCGTCAGCATCGCGGTAGAGGTCATCATCGCGCTCGGCATCGGCCTGTGGTTCAACGCCTTGCACAAGCGCGTAGCGAGCGTGATCGAGCGCGCGCTCTTTCGCGCCAAGCACGAAGCGGCGAGCGCGTTACGCCGGTTGGCCGAAGAAGCGCCCTTCACCGAGAGCGCGTCCGCGCTGCTCCGGCGGGCGACGGACGACGTGCGCAGCCAAACGGGAGCTGCGGCTACGGCAGTCTACGAGCGCTCGGACGGCACGTTTCGCCTCACCGCGCAGAGCGGGACGCACGAGTTCGCCGAGATCGTCGGCGCCGACGACCTCGCGCTCGTACGAATGCGCAGGACGCGTAGTTACGTCGGCCTTGGCGAGCTCTCGAGCGCGCTCGGTTACGCCGGCGTCGCGTTTCCCTTTGTCCTGCGCGGTCAGCTCGCCGGCGTCTTCATTTGTCTTCCACGACCGAACGGTGAGGCGTACGACCCCGACGAGATTGCTTTGCTTGCATCGGTTACCCATGAGGTCGGCGTCGAGCTGAATGCGATTCGCGCGCGGCGGCAGTCGGAGCTGCTCGACGCGCTCGTCGCCGGATCGCTGGACATCGGACAAGTGCGCTCGCAACTGGAGAGCTAAGGGTCTTATTGCTCGGCTTGAAGCTCCTTAGCAGCTACACTATGAGGCTAGAGGGAGGGACCTTCCCCAGGCTTGCGGCATGCCCGCGCGAGTGCCGATACACCATGGTCGTCATGTATCCGCTACGTCGCGGCGGCGACACCGGTGAGTTACCGCAAGCCTCCGAGCTC
>JASHTE010000256.1 GCA_030040695.1 Vulcanimicrobiota bacterium
GCATCCTGGGCTGCCTGGGAACTCATCCGCAGCCCCTTCTTATGCGGCCGAAGAGCGCTTCCCTAGTCGCGCGTGCTCGACCATACCGAGGAAGTAAGCATGCACGCGTGGATCGCCCGTCAGCTCTGGGTGGAACGACGTGCCGAGGACGTTCTCTTGGCGCACCATCACACCGTGGCCGTCGCGCGAAGCGAGGAGGTCGACGGCGGGGCCGGCGCGCTCGATCCACGGCGCGCGAATGAAGATCGCCGGAAACGGCCGCGGTCCAAGCGCCGGCACAGTAAGGTCGACCTCGGCCGACTCATTTTGACGCCCGAACGCGTTGCGGCGCACCGTCACGTCGAGGAGATCGAGCGTCGGCTGCTCCATGTCCGCAACATCGTGCGCTGCGACGATCATGCCCATGCACGTGCCCCAGAGCGGCATGCCGGAGCGCACGCGCTCGACGATCGGTTGTTCCATCTCGAAGCGGTGCAGCAGTTTCATGGCCGTCGTCGACTCGCCGCCGGGGATGACGAGCCCATCGAGCTCTTCTAGCTGCGCGCGACTCTTGACGGCGCGCGCCTGCGCACCGGTACGATGCAGCGCGGCGAGGTGCTCGTCGACGTCACCTTGCAGCGCGAGCACGCCGATGACGGGCTTGGAAGACATCAGTTCCCTCTAGTCGCGAGCATCTCCGATTCGGGAAGCTTGCGGACATCGAGGCCGTGCATCGCGATGGAGTCGCCGAGTGAGCGGCACGCCTCGGCAACGATCTTCGGGTCTTCGTAGTGCGTCGTCGCGTCGACGATCGCCTTGGCAAACTTCTTCGGATCGTTCGACTTGAAGATGCCGCTGCCGACGAAGATTCCCTCGGCACCGAGCTGCATCATCAGCGCGGCGTCAGCCGGCGTCGACACGCCGCCTGCGCAGAAGAGCACGACCGGAAGCCTGCCCTCACCCGCCACCCGTTGCACGAGCTCGAGCGGCGCGCCGAGATCGCGCGCACGCGCGACGAGCTCTTCCTTGGGAGCTGCGTGCAGGTCGCGAACGGCGTCGCCGATCGCTCGCATGTGCCGGACCGCTTCGACGATGTTGCCGCTTCCGGCCTCGCCTTTGCTGCGAATCATCGCCGCGCCTTCGGCGATTCGGCGCAGCGCTTCGCCGAGGTCGCGCGCGCCACAAACGAACGGCGTGGTGAAGGCATGTTTGTCGACGTGATACTTGTCATCGGCGGGCGTAAGGACTTCGGACTCGTCGATATAGTCGATGCCGATCGACTGCAAGACCTGCGCCTCGGCAAAGTGACCGATGCGGACTTTCGCCATCACCGGAATCGTTACGGCGTCCATGATCGACTGGATGAGCTCGAGCGAACTCATCCGCGCGACGCCGCCGGCCGCGCGAATATCCGCCGGAATGCGCTCGAGCGCCATGACCGCGACGGCGCCTGCCTCTTGGGCGATTGCAGCATGCTGCGGCGTCACAACGTCCATGATGACGCCGCCTTTGAGCATCTGCGCGAGGCCCCGCTTGACGGTATCGGTTCCGGTCTTCTCCATACCTTTCATATCCTACCAGGACGGCGGCGAGGTTGCACCTGGAGATACCGCAGCCTGCGCTTGCGGGGTTGCTGTCGGCGGTATCGGCGTGGGCATCGGGCTCTGACGGCGCCAAATCGGGATGTTGGGATTGGGTGTCGGCGTTGGCGGAAGCGCGCTCGGCTTCGGTGCGGGCTGACGCGTCGGCAGCGGTACGGGGGGCACGCGCGGGTCGGGGAAACCCGGATCCGGCGCGCCGGAGAGCGTCTCCGAGCGCTTCCAGTCGGGGCCATAGGCGCCGGAGCCCGCGTCGGGAGGCTCGGGCGTGATGAGGACCGTCGGCAGGATAGCCGGGCTTAGCTCGGTCGACTGGCCGAGTAGATGGTAGCCCATTCGTTCCCCGACGACGATCGCCAACAATAGGACGAGCGTACCGAGGCCGAGCACGATCGCGACGTAGCGCTTAGACGGGTCCGACACGGAAGCCGAACCTTCGCCGCGGTCAGCTGGAGAGGCTTCTTCGCAAGAGGCGCGCCGCGGCGGGGCGCAGGATGTCGAGCGGGGCCGCGCGTGCTCGGCGTTGCAGCGGCGTGCCGAACTGTATCTCGCCGAGCGCTCCCGCTTCGAGCGTCTTCTTCGTCACCTGTCCGCGGAACTCCACGGAAATCTCGCGCGCGCTATCGTTCGAGTTGCAGAGAAAGATGCGTACGGCGCCGTTATCGTCCTCGAACGCGAGGCCGGCCACTTCGACGGGTGACGTCGTGAGCTCGTCGCTCACGTCGCGCCCCGCGTAAATGCACGTGAAGGGCTCCTCTGCGGAGAGCTCGGTCATGTCGCCGTAGATCAGATCGTTGCGAAGATCGATCACGTAACTGCAGCGCCGCCCGCCCCAGTGGACGCGCGCCGCCGCGATCCACTGCCAGCCTTTCGGGCGCAACGGCACGAGATGCGGTCGTCCACTCGTGCGATAACCGTCGAGTCCGGCAACCGTCTCCGCGACCGCCCAGAGAAACTTTGCACTCGTCCAAGGCGAAAGATACATCCCGCGATTGCTGAATGAGCCGCCGTCGAACCATTCGGCGAACTCACCCGGCACGGTGTTGCGAGGGCTCCCCGCCTCCATCGCCTCGTAGAGCGCGCGTAGATAGCGCACTGCGTCGTCGACGAAGCCGTGCCGTGCAAGCGCCACGGTAAACCAGAGCGTCAAGTCCGGCCAGACGCCGCCGAGCAAGCCATATCCGTACGACGGAAAGTACCACGCATCGGCCGTCGAGATCGTCCGAAGCCCGACCGGCGTCGCGAAGTCGCCTTCGAGCAGCCGCTGCAAGACCACGCGCCGTTGCTCGTAGGTTCCGATGCCGAAGAGCACCGGAAAGACTTCGTCGGCCGTGAAGTTGTCCTGATAGTTGCGTTCTTGATCGTAGTTGAGCACAAAGGCGCCGGTGTCGTCGTTGTAGAGCTCTTTCATCACCGCCTCGCGCAGCGCTTGCGCCTCCTGGCCGTACCGTTCCCAGTGTTCGTGGTCGTCGACGACGGCGCAGAGCATCGCTGCTGCTTCGAGCGCGAACACCGCTTCCGCGTTGATCTCCGTGACGGCTCCGTCGAGCGTGTAGTAGGGGATGATGTTGCGCCATGACGAGATCCCGTACATGTCGACGCCCTTCGCCTTACAGAACACGAGGCCGAACGCGTCGCGCTGCGAGAGCAGATACTCTGCCGTCTTCACGATGAACTCGTGCCGCTCACGCACCCAGTTGTCGTCCAGCGTCGCGTTGTAATGATGGAGCATCCCGATGAGGTGCAATGGCGTGTCATCGTTGATGTTGAGATCGTAGCTCGTCTTGTAGCCGTTCACCCCGCGCACGTACTCGATCATCATTCCGCTCTCTTCGGCGAAACGATTGAAGACCTCGAGCGCGTCGCGGCTGAACTGCGGCCAGAAGTAATCGTAGCCGTGCACGAACCACGACGTGTCGCGTGAGACGAGGATGTCGGAGGGCGGCGAGTTCGTGGAGCCCCAGCCCTGCGGATACTCCTTGACCGTACGCAGCATGTTCGCCTTCGCCCAGACGACGCCACGGCTGATGATCGGCTCCGGCGTGAGAAAGCGCGCGTCCGCGAGCCGCTCTGCATAGTAGTGCTGAGTGTCGTGCAGGACGCGGGGGTCTTGCAGCAGTGCGGCGAGTACGGGGCGGCTCTTCTCTGTGCCCTCACCGTGATAGACGACGGCAATGCGCAACGCTTCGCGCGCCCCGGGCAACACGGAGATGTTGTACTCGAACCCGCCGAAGATGCGCCGGCTGACGAGCTCGGCCTCCTCCGGGGTCACCTCGCCCAACTCTTCCTCTTGAACTCCGCGCATCAGCCCGCCGCGACGCATGTGCCCGATCAGTACCTGTTCGCGCAGCGAGAGATTCACGGCTGAAGGTGCACGCGAGCCGCCCCACCGTCGTTCGGCACTGTTTTCGAGGTTGCGCGAACAGACGAGACCCTCTTCGATGTGCGCTTGCACCTCGTGCTCCGGCTCACCGTAGAACCGCTGGCCGATCAACAGCGCCCATGGAAAGATCCTCACATCGACCTCACGGGCCCCCGGATTGTAGAGCGTGACGTCTACGATGAACGCGACGGCGCGGTCGAACGCGGTGCCGTGCGGCACGTAGAACGCCTCCGTCACGTGCAGGCGGTTCTCGAGCGTGAACTCCGAGAGCTGCGCGTACGGAAGGAACGTGAACTCGCGCTTGATCTGATGCGGGAAGAGCGTCTGGCCGCCATCGCGCAGGCGGTAGGCGATCTGGTGCGTACCGAAGATGATGCGATCGGTATCGGCGTCCCACAGGCCACGCACGCCGCCCTTGGGGGTCGATTGCGCGTACGACTTGTAGTTGCCGAGCAGCAGGCCGTACGGCGTCTGCTCTTCGGAGAGAACGTACGCGCAGTACTCATTGTGCTGCGCGTCGTAGCTCGATCCCATGCGCACCGGTATTCGCGCCGAACGCTCCCGGCCTTCCCACAGCTGCACGCTTCGTGCGCCGGCTAAGATCAATCTAACGCTCGAGGTGCTGCGGCGGCGCGAGGACGGTTACCATGGGCTGCGCAGCGTCATGGTGCCGCTCGAACTTGCCGACCTGATTGAGATCGAGCCGGCGCCCGACTTTGCGTTCGTCTGCGACGATACGGCGCTCGCGGGAGAGGACAACCTCGCCGTGCGAGCCGTGCGCGCCATTGAAGCCGCATCCGGAACGCGAATCGGAGCACACGTTACCCTGCGCAAGCGCGTGCCCAGCCGGGCCGGCCTCGGCGGTGGCTCGAGCGACGCCGCCGCCGTGCTGCGCGCCGCAGCCTCGGGCGCGTTCGGCGCGCTCCCTTCGCTCGACTGGCTTGCAATTGCCCGTGCACTCGGCTCCGACGTGCCGTTTTTCTTGGCAGAGACCGCGGCGCTCGTCGAAGGCACCGGCGAGCGCGTCACAGCGCTCGGGGCGCTCCCCGCGTGGGGCGTGCTCCTCGTGAAGCCGCCGGTCGACATCTCGACGGCACAGGCATACGAACGGCTCGACGGGCGCGAGCGCGCGATTCATCCGCGTGCAGACTCGCCCTCGCTGCGTTCCGGCGAGGCCTTACAGCGAGCCGATCTCGCCGCCGTCGAATCGCTCCTCACCAACGACTTTCATGCTCTCGCACTGGAAGAGCCGGCAATTGCTCTGGCGTACGACGCGCTACGCGCGGCGGGCGCCACGAAGCCGCTGCTCGCGGGATCTGGCGCCGTACTCTTTGCGCTCTCGCCGGATGCAGCAGCGTCCGCTGCGCTCGCGCGACGGCTGAAGCTTGCGCCGGAGTACGTTGTCTACGCAACAGCATTCGCGCAGAGCCCGCTCTGGCAGTGATCGCAGTCGTTCTCGCGGGCGGCCCTCCCGACGAGGTCTCTGCCCTTCAGCCTGATGCGCCGAACAAGGCGTTCGTGCGAATCGGCGGGGTGGCACTCGTGGAACGTGTGCTACGAGCGCTGCGAGGCGTCGACGAGATCACGCGTCTCGTCGCAGTCGCCCCACCGTCGACGCACGCGGATCCGGCGCTCGCGCTCGCCGACGAGCGGAGAGCAGACGGCCTTCGCATCCGCGAGAGCCTGCGGAACGGCCTTGCGAACCTGCCGCCTCGCGAGCTCGTGCTGATCGCTGCATCGGACCTGCCGATTCTCACGTCGGAGGCTATTCGCGACTTCATCGCGCGCGCGCAAGCGCGCGACTGTGACGTTGGTTACGGATGCGTGGAGCGACGCGTGCACGTTGCCAAGTACCCGCATGTGCCACACACGTGGGCCCGTCTGCGCGACGGAACCTACTGTGGCGGCGGACTCTTCGCGCTGCGCCCGCTCGTGTTGCCCGCCCTCGAGCGCTTCATCGAGCAACTCGGTGCCGCGCGCAAGAAACCTTGGCGCCTCGCCTCGCTCTTCGGCGCCGGCGTGCTCGTGAAATACGCGGTTGGGCGCCTCTCGATTTCCGACGCGGAGCGGCGGGCGCGCGAGCTGCTCGGCGTAACGGCATGCGCCCTCGTTTCGCCTTATGCGGAGAGTGCGGTGAACGTGGACCGGGCGAGCGATGTCGCGCTCGCCGAGCAGCTTATTGCGGGGAGCGCCAGCGCCTGAAGAGGTCGTGCTCGATACCGAGCTGGTCGAGCGCCTTTCCGACCGTATGCGCGACGATGTCGTCGATCGATTGCGGATTTGCGTACATCGCGGGAATCGGAGGCAGAATGACCGCCCCGACCTCGGCGAGCTGCGCCAGGATGCGAAGGTGCCCGAGATGGAGCGGCGTCTCGCGCACCACGAGCACGAGTGTGCGCCGCTCCTTCAAGGTTACGTCAGCGGCGCGCACGAGAAGGTTGTTGTTGAATGAGGCCGCGATTGCGCCGGCGCTCTTCATCGAGCATGGAATGACGAGCATGCCGTCGGTGAGGAAGGAGCCGCTCGAGATCGCGGCTGCAAGGTCGTCATCGCGATAGACGACGTCGGCGAGCGCTTCGAACTCCTCGTGGTCCATGTCCGTCTCGAGCGCGATCGTCTGACGCGCGGAGGGAGTGATGACCAGATGTGTTTCGATGCCGCCGATTGCGCGCAGCGCTTGCAGTGTCATGTAGCCGTAAACGCTGCCGCTCGCTCCGCTGATCCCGACGACGATGCGCTTCATCGCCCTCGCCATTATACGGGCGATGCAGGGTCGCCTGGCGGATCGCCGGGAAACCACCGAAGGTGATCGCTCTTGCGGAGCCCGCTACGCGTGAGGCCGAGGGTTGCGTCAAAGCGCGCTACCCGCACTTCAGCGCCTCCGCACTCAACGCGTACGGAGAGTGCGAGCGCAAGTGGTTCTATCGCTACGTCTGCGCCGCGGTTGACGATCCGGGCTCAGCCGCGTCGGCATATGGAAGCGCCTTCCACCTCGCGCTCGAGCGTTTCCACGAGCGCTACCAGCGCCCGCGTCCGGAAGATGCCGCGAAGATGCGCAGCGACCTCGAGTACGAGCTCGATGGCGCCTTCGCGGAGCACCGCGATGGATTCCCGACCGCCGTGGAGTTCGAGATCCAAGTGCGGCGCGCACGGCGCACTGCTCGGCGGTACGTCGAGTGGCTGGTCGCCGAGTCGAAGCGCGCACCCTTCACGGTCATCGGGCGGGAGTTGCGTGTCGAGCTCGAGCTCGAAGGCTTCTCCTTCATCGGTTACATCGACCGGCTCGACCAAGACGACGCCACCGGTGCGGTGACGGTCGTCGACTATAAGACAGGGGCGATCGCCACCTCCGCCGCGGAGTACCTCGAGAGAGTTCGAACCTTCGGCGACTTTCAGCTTCCTTTCTACTACTGGGTACGGACTGCCGCCGGGGACCGGGTGACGCAGCTCGTCCTTCTTCCTCTGAAAGATGCGTTGCTGGACGTGCGCCCCGTTTGCCTCGAGGTTGTGCCCGTTCCCTCGGCTGCCGTAAAACGTGACGCGCCGTCCGGGACTATTTCGATCGCAGACCTCGAGCGCGCGAAGCGGCGCATGATCGAGATATGCCGTGAGCTCACTGCGCCGGCGCCTCGCAGCTTCGCCGTGACACGCGACCCGGAGGCCTGCACGTTCTGTGCCTACAAGCTCGCCTGCACGCGCCGCCCCGCGCCGGACGGCGAGCGTTTCGGTAGATGATCGCGCATCGGTTCATCGTCGGCGACGATACGTCGGCGCATGCAATGGTGCATCGGCTCGCGCAAGAGGTGTTGGCGAAGGCCGGCGAAGATGCGCGACTCATCGACGACGTCGAGGCGGAGATGCTCTTCGAAGAGGCGGCGGCGCCGCTCTTGGCGATGGAGCAGGAGCTGCTCGA
>JASHTE010000257.1 GCA_030040695.1 Vulcanimicrobiota bacterium
TCCCCATGAAATCGAGTCTGCCGGCCATCATCGCGTCGCGCATGCCTTCGGCGTTCACCGTCACGCCGGCCGGAACGATGAGGTAGATCGACTCGGCGAGTTTCTGAATCTTACCGTCGATCGTGTACGCAACGCCCGACGTGAAATCGACGACGCGTTGCAAGAGCGGACGATCCGCATTCTGGAGGTTGACGATCACGACGTGCTTTCCCCGGAGCGCGTCAGCGATCTCGACCACGTCCTGGAACCCTCGGGGTGAGAAGAGCGCGACCTCGACGCCTTGACGGCCGCGCCGCATGAGCGGAACGACGCGCGCCGCTCCCGGTTGCTCGTCGTCCTCGTAGAACTCGTCGGCCTCGTCCTCGCGCAGCGAGAAAAACGAGCCGATTTTTTCAAACATCTTCGTTCATTGCCCCCTTTCGCGGTGCGATCCTCCGTTCACCAAAGAGCGCCGTCCCTATTCTCACCATCGTCGAGCCCGCGCGCACCGCCTCGCGCCAGTCGCCCGACATCCCAAGTGAGAGTGTACTTCCACCCACGCGCGCAAACGTCTTTGCGGCAATCTCGAAAGCTGCCTCGATCTCGCTGCGCGCCGCGCCGAGCGGACCGATCGCCATCACGCCTTCGACGCGCAGCGACGGCTCCGAGCGTAGGCGCTCGGCGAGGCGCTCGGCCTCCTCCGGCCGGCAGCCGAATCGCTCGCCCGGCGAGATATTGAGCTGGACGAGCACTGGAAGGAGCTTGCCGGTGCGCCTAGCCGCGGCGGCGAGCGCAAGACCGGCCTCGAGGCGATCGACGGTCTGCACCACGTCGAAAAGATCGACGATCGCGCGCGCCTTGTTTCTCTGCACGTGGCCGATGAAGTGGCGCCGAACCGGCGGCAGCCCGGCAAACGCTGCGCGCGCCTCCTGCACGTAGTTTTCGCCGATCTCACGCAGCCCGGCATCGACGGCTTCACGCACGTGCGAAACCGGCTGCCCTTTTGCAACGCCGAGGATCGCAACATTCGCGGGGATCTCGGCCCGGAGCGCCGCGTAACGCGCGGCGACGTTCACCGCTGCGGACGCCCTCGCGTCGCGCAGTACCAGATCCCGGCGCCGCCGAGAACGATCATCGGCACGGAGAGGATTTGTCCGCCGTGCAAGCCGAGAAACGGCACGCCGCCGGCGCGCCATATTTCGGCAACGGTTCGCGTGATGCCGTAGAGCACGAACCACGACCATGCGACCACGCCGTCGCGCGGCTTCATACGATAGATGAGGAGCAGGATCGGCAACGTCGCCAGATCGAGCACCGCCTCGTAGAGCTGCGCGGGGTGATGATAGAGCCCCGCAGTCGCGGGATCGTCTAGGCTTGCGCTCGCGCCGGGCACCATGCACCAGGGCCGGTCGGGGCGACAGACCGTTCCCCAGAGCTCGTCATTGATGAAGTTGACGACGCGCGTCAGTGCGATGCCGATCGGCGCGAGCACGACGATCTCGTCGCCCAACGCCGTGATCGTGAGCCCTGGGCGCTTGCGCAGGAAGAGCCACATCGCAACGATGACACCGATGAGCCCGCCGTGGAAAGCCATACCGCCGTTCCACACCGCGATGAAGTTGATCGGATTCGCAAAGTACCACGACGCGCTGTGCCCTCCGATTGCGGCCGGCGTCAGCATGTCCGCGATGACGAAGAGCGCCCGACCACCCACGAGCACCCCGACGACGGCGTAAAAGATGAAATCCTGCACTTGTTCGCGCGTCAATCCGAGGCGCTGCAAGCTCGCCGGACGGCTCAGCCAGAAATACACACAGAGAAAGCCGATGAGGTAGGAGATGCCGTACCAATGGATCCCGAAGCGTCCGATGTGGATTGCGATCGGATCGAGATTCGGGTAGGTGAACCAATGATGCACGGGGCTGTTCGTAGGAGCCATAGGCGCGAGGCTAGTTTGCTTGAGAGGCGCGAGGCGCCCTGCAAGCTAATGCAACGCTACTGATGGTTTCGACAGCCCCGGTCTCGGCCGGCCTTTCCTTTCTCGCCGGCCTCGTCTCGTTTGTCTCGCCGTGCGTACTGCCGCTCGTCCCGGCATATCTCTCGTTCCTCACGGGGGAGAGCCTCGAGGATCTTCGGTCATCCTCACGCGCCTCGTTGCGCGCCGTGCCGCATGCTGCGGCATTTATCGCAGGGTTCATGATCGTCTTCATTCTCTTCGGGCTGACGGCGAGCGAGATCGGCGTTCTCCTCGGCACGAACCGCAATCTCATCGCCGAGATCGGCGGCGTGATCGTCATCATCCTCGGCTTGCAGATGATGCACATGATCCGGCCGATTCCGCTGTTCATGCGTGACGTACGCGCGCACGTTGCGAGCGAGCGCCGTTCGCTGTTGACCTCGCTCGTCGTCGGCATCGCGTTTGCCGCGGGCTGGACGCCGTGCATTGGTCCGATACTTGCGGCGATCCTAGCGCTCGCCTCGCAGCAGCACACCGGCACCGCGGCTTTCCTCCTCTTCTGCTACTCGCTCGGGTTGGCCGTGCCGTTCATCGCTGTCGCGTTCGGCGTGGACGCGCTGCTGCCGTTGCTCGCGCGCATGCGCCGCGCGCTCGGCGCGATCGAGTTTGCCTCGGGCGCGTTCCTCGTCTTCGTCGGCCTCGTCCTCGCGAATGACGCGTTCTTACGCATCGCCGGATGGTTCTACCGGTTTGTCCCAGCGCCTAAGCTCTAGATCCGGCGCCGCCGTCATCGGCCTCATCGCGCTCGCGGTGCTGATCGCCGATCAGTGGAGCAAGCACTTTGTGGTGACGCACCTGTACTTCGACGCAGCGTGCATCCCATGGTGCGGTCACAAGGATCTCATCCGCGGGTGGTTGCGCATCGCCCCGGAGCCCAACTTTCACGGTGCCTTCGGATTGCTCGGCAGCAATATCTTCATGCTGATCGCGATGGCAATCATCGTGCTCATCATCTTCTGGGTGAGCTTTCGCGATGCCGCCGATCGCTCGACGCTCGTGCGCATCGCCTTCGGTTTGATTCTCGGCGGCGCGATCGGGAACATCATCGACCGCATCCACTATGGGTACGTCATCGACTTCATCGACTTCTACCGCTTCCCCAATCTTTGGCGCT
>JASHTE010000258.1 GCA_030040695.1 Vulcanimicrobiota bacterium
GCCGCTCACGAGAAACTCGAGCGTGCCCGCATTCGTATAGCCGACGCTCTTGCACGCCCGCACCGCCATCTCGTGGAGGGCGCGCCGCTGTTTCTGCCCGAGATTCGGCGCCGGCGCCTCTTCGATAAGTTTCTGGTGCGAGGGTTTCTGCACCGAGCAATCGCGCTCGCCGAGGTGCAGCACGTTTCCGAGCTCATCGCCGAGCACTTGCACCTCGACGTGACGCGGCGCGACGAGCAGCTTCTCCATGTACATGCGGCCGTCTTTGAAGCTTGCCTCTGCCTCGGCGGTCGCGCTCGCATAGGCGCGCTCCAGATCCTCGGGTCGCTCCACGACGCGCATTCCCTTGCCGCCGCCCCCCGCCGTCGCCTTGAGCAGCACCGGGTAACCGATTCTCTTCGCCGCGTCGCGTGCGCTCTTCGCCGACTCCAAGATGTCGCTGCCGGGAATCGTCGCGACGCCCGCCTCTTTCATAATGCGCTTTGCGATCGCTTTGTCGCCCATCGCCGCGATCACCGCCGGTTTCGGGCCGATGAATACAAGACCGTGGTCGGAGCAGATCTCTGCGAAGCGTGCGTTCTCGGCGAGAAAGCCGTACCCGGGGTGAACCGCTTCGCATCCCGCAGCGAGCGCCGTCGAGACGATGTTCGCGATGTCGAGATACGAGCGCGGTACGGGGCCGGGGCCAACGCAATACGCCTCGTCCGCCTCGCGAACGTGCATGGAATCCTTGTCGGCCTGCGAGTAGATCGCGACGCTGCGCGCTCCCAGCTCGCGGCAGGCGCGTGTGACGCGCACCGCGATCTCGCCCCGGTTCGCGACGAGAATCTTACCGAACACGAGGAGCTCTCTACCGCTCTACTTCGAAGAGCGGACGGCCGTAATCCACGAGGTCGCCGTCCTGCTGCAAGACCGCAAGAATGCGTCCCGGACCGCGGCTGCGAATCGGGTTGCGAATACCGAGCTGCTCCACGTATCCGAGCTCCCGATCGCCTTCGAGCAGCTCGCCGGCAAACGGCACCGGACGCGAGACGTGAAAGATTCCGACCCGATCGGCGGCGATTTGCTCGATGCGCGCGGGAGCGGGGACGGGCTTTTGCTCTCGCACCACGGGAGGCACGTGCTCCGGCGTGCGCCCGACTTCGAACACCTCGTTCTCGCGCTCGATGCGCAGTGACTCGAGGTCGTTGGCGACGAGGAACTCCGCCAAGCGCCGCGCGCGCTCGGCGATCCCGCCTGCTTCAGGGAACATCAGGGGGCCTCGCTTCCTCGCGCAAAGGCCCCAACCTCCGTCAGCGGCTCGAGCACGAAGCTCCGTTCGTGCAGGCGCGGGTGCGGAACAAGCAGGCCAGGCTCCTCGATGCGCATGCCGTCGTAGAGCAATAGATCGAGATCGATGACGCGTGGCCCCCACCGATAGCTTGCGCGGCGGCCCAAGCGTCGTTCGATGCGCTGCAGCGTCGCGAGAAGCTCGCGCGGCGGGAGCAGCGTCTCCAGACGCACCGCTGCATTGACAAATGACGGCTGCGCCGTGCGCCCCCACGGCACCGTACGCCGCAGCGACGACAGCTGCCGCACGCATCCCGCCTCACCGAGCGCACGCACGGCACGCCGCACGTTGAAGCGCGCGTCACCGAGATTCGATCCGATTCCGATGTAGGCGACGGCGCTCATTGGAGCCTCCCAACAAATCGTGGGTTCTCCCGCGCGAGCGTCACCGACGGCGTCGCGCCGCCGAGCAAACCCGGTTTCGCGACGCGTACCTCGGCACGTGCAACGCGAGGATCGACGAAGATCAGCTCGATCACCTCCGAAGCAACGCGCTCGAGCAGTGCGTGCGAAGTCGCTTGAACGCCATCGACGACGTCCTGGTAGAGCTCGCCGTAATGCAGGGTTTCGCCGATCTCGTCGCTTGCGGCGGCCGCCGACAGATCCATCTCCGCGACGATGTCGATCTCGAACCATTGTTCATGCTCGCGCTCGCCCGGATCCGCGCCGTGCCGCGCCTTCACCTGCAGTCCCCGAATCTCTAACCGGTCCATTCTGCTGGCCTCCATCCGCGAAAGATCGCGTCGCTCACGCGCACTGCGTCGCGCGTCGCCGCAACGTCGTGAACGCGCACCACGTCGACGCCCGCAGCTGCTGCGAGCGCGCTCGTCGCCGCCGTCGCAGCGACGCGCTCTTGTGGCGTGCGCCCGGTCAGCTTGCCGAGGGTCGATTTCCGCGACGTGCCGAGCAGCGCCGGAAAGCCGAGCGCGACGATGCGATCGAGGTTGCGCAAGATGCGCAGGTTGTGCTCTGCAGTCTTCCCAAAGCCGATTCCCGGATCCACGATCATCCGCTCGCGCGGAATGCCGCTGCGCACGCCGCGTTCTGCGCAGTCCTCGAGCACGCGCAGCACCGCGTCAACGACGTCACCCTCGTATTCAGCCGTCTCCTGATTGTGCATCGCGATGAAGGCGAGCCCGCTCCCCGCGGCGATCTCGAGCAGCTCCTGCGGAGCGCGCTGCACGCAGTTGATTGCGTCGACCCCCACATCACGCGCGGCGCGCGCGACCGATGCCTTCGCGGTGTCGATCGAAAGCGGCACCTGCGGGAAGCGCTCGCGCAACGCGCGCAGCACCGGAACGACGCGCGCGCGCTCGGTCGCCTCGTCGACGGGTGCGTGGCCGGGCCGGGTCGACTCGCCACCCACGTCGAGCACGTCAACCTCCTCTTCGACGTGGCGCTGTGCCGTTGCGAGTGCCGCGTCGACGCTCACGCTCCCGTCGCCGGAGAACGAATCAGGCGTGACGTTGACGATGCCCATGATATAGGTGCGTACGCCCCACGCAAACTTCATTGTGCGACGAGGCGAGCACGCCGCGCGATTGCTGCCGTGCGAACGGCCGCGACGACGAATGTCGATCCGGTGACGAGCAATATCTCGCCGGGCGCGCACGCCTCGCACGCGCGCGCAAATGCCTCGTCGGCACGACCGATCACCCGTGCCGGCGCAGAGGGACGGGCTAGCTCTGCAAGGCGCGACGGTTCGACGGGCCGCCGCCCCGCCGCCTCGAACGACGTCACGGTCACCGACGAGAGCAGCGGTGCAAGCGCTCGTAGAATTGCGGCTGCGTCTTTGCCTTCCCCGATCGCGATGAGCGCATGCATTGTGCGATTTGGAAAATGCTCGCGTAACGCGTCGGCAAGGTGCTGCGCCTTCTCCTCGTTGTGCGCGATGTCGAGCACAATCGTTGGATCGCCGTCGACGATCTCCATCCGTCCTGGAATCGCAACGTTCGCAAGCCCACGCTCGATCGACTCGATCGGCGGGCGCAGACTCTCTGGTAACGCTTCGAGCGCAACGATCGCCGTACGCGCGTTGCCGCGCTGAAAGGCGCCGTAGACCGAGAGCGTGAGCTCGTAACGCCCCCGCGCCGTGCGCACGCCGAACGAGCGCTCTTCTTCTCCCGGCTCGAGCTCGGCGACACGGGCAGCGTGGATAACCGGCGCCCCAACCTCGTGCGCTCGCGCCTCGATCACCGCAATCGCATCGTCGCGCTCGACACCGAGTACGAGCGGCACGCCCGGTTTCGCGATGCCCGCTTTCTCTGCAGCAATCGCCTCGATCGTGTCGCCGAGCACTTCGGTGTGGTCGAGGCCGATCGACGTGATGACGGCAACCTGCGGCAACAGCACGTTCGTTCCATCGAGCCGTCCCCCGAGGCCAACTTCGATCACGGCGATCTCGACGCGCTCGAGGGCAAAGTAGAGGAACGTGAGCGCAAGCAATGTCTCGTAGTACGTCGGCTTCCCGTGCTCGGGCGTCACCCGCTCGATCGCCGGAATCATCTCCTCGAGCAGTGCCGCGAAACGCTCGCGCTCGATCGGCACACCGTCGATCGCGGCACGCTCCGTCATCGAGTGCAGGTGCGGCTTGACGTGCAAGCCCGTGCGCTTTCCGGACGCGCTCAATGCCGCGGCGATCATGGTGGCGGTCGAACCCTTTCCGCTCGTCCCTCCGACGTGCACGCTCGGATAGGCGCGATGCGGATCGTCGAGCTCGCGGAGCAGCGCGCGGATGCGCTCGAGGCCGAGGCTCTTGCGGCGTGATTCGCCTTCGCCGATCAAGCCGAGCAAGTAACGCTCGGCGTCGTCAAACGTCATGCGCGTGCTCGTCATCGGCGTCGTCGCCGGCTAACAACGCAAGAGCGTGCGGAAGCACCGGCACGATCACGGCGAGCGACTCCGCCACCGCTTTCGGACTTCCGGGAAGGTTGACGATCAACGTGCGATGGCGCACGCCGGCGACGGCGCGCGAGAGCATCGCCGTGCGCACGTGCGGCAACGCCGCGGCGCGAATCGCTTCGCCGATTCCCGGCACCTCGTAATCGAGCACCGCGAGCGTCGCCTGCGGCGTTCGGTCGCGCGGGCTTAGACCGGTTCCACCGCTCGTGAGCACGAGCGAAGCGCTCCCCGAGTCGGCGAGCTCGATGAGCTCGGCCTGCAATCTGCTTGGATCGTCGGGAAGAATGAGCTCTCGCACGATCTCGTAGGCTCCGCCGAGCTGCTCGCGCATGATCGGCAGAGACGCATCGGCGCGCGTACCGCTTGCGGCACGGTCGGAGAGCACCACGAGAGCCGCAGTGAAACGGCCGCTCACGAGCGCCGCCACCTTCCGCTCTTTCCACCACGCTTCTCGAGCAAGGCGATACGCTCGATGACGATGCCTCGGTCGAGCGCTTTCGTCATATCGTAGAACGTGAGCGCCGCGACGCTCGCTGCAACGAGCGCCTCCATCTCGACGCCGGTTTGCGCCGTCGTCTTTGTTTCGCTCTCGATGCGGACGGCATTCGGCGGCACCCACTCCAACGTCACACTCACGTGGCTCAGCGGTAATGCGTGCGCAAGCGGTATCAGCTCGTCCGTGCGCTTTGCTGCGGTGATCCCGGCGATCTGCGCCGTCACGAATGCATCGCCCTTGCGCAGCGTCGCGGCGCGCATCGTGCGAAAGGCCGCATCGCTCATGCGCACGATCGCTTCGGCGCGCGCGACTCGTCGCGTTGCGGATTTCACGGAAACGTCGACCATCGCGACGCCGCCGCTAGACGAAAGGTGTGAGGGTTTCGGCATGGTGTTTGGATAAGTCGGAGTGCGATGGCGCTATTCCCGCAGGCGGGCGCTGATCCTCGGCAGCGTTTCGCCCAGATGCTCGCGTTCTACGGAGCACTTGGCGATGCGGCGTCGGGTTACCCTCACGGTTTTGGCCGCCGCAAGGCCGGTATTGCGGTGGCACTGGCGACACTGGCGGAAGTGGACGAGACGACGCGCGACGCCGTGGGATTTGCGGGGTTGCTCCATGCAGTGGGCGCGATCGTTCACCACGAGGAGCCTCTCGACGCTCCGGTCTACGGTGCGCGCCTCTGCGAGCGGATCGCCGCGCTTCCGCCCGGGACCGCCGAGTTGGTGCGGACGCAATCCGAGGCCTGGGACGGCACGGGGTTTCCGGATCAGCTTCGCTGGCACGCGATCCCGTTCGGGGCGCAACTCTTGCTGCTCGCGCACACCGTCTCGACGTGGAACGGGGACGAGGCGCTCGAGCGCGTCAACGCCGAGAGCGGACGCAGTCTCTCGCCAGCCGCGGTCGCGCTCTACGCGCAGTGGCTCCGTCGCGGCGACGACATAACACCGCTCGAGCCGCCGTGGAGTGCGCTCGATCCAACTGCTTGCGACGCCGTTGCGCTTCTCGCCGCGATCACGGAGCAGATCGGCTGATGCAGCAGCTCGTGCGCCGCGCTCGCTGCGTTCGCGGGTCGCGCATTCTCGAGATCTTGCAGCGCTACGACGCGCGCAGCCTCGCCGATCCGTTCATGGGCCTGCCGACGCACTTGAACTACCTCAAGCGCCACGGAATCGCCGTGCACGGTGGCGACTTGCTCTCGTGGCCCGTCTGCGTCGGGAAGGGTCTGATCGCGAACGACCTCACCCTACTACGCGATGATGAAACGGCGGCGATCGTCGAGGCGCACCCAGGCCGGATCTACTCGGGCGAGCGCTTCATGAGCTGGGAGGGCGCATCGCTGAGTGAGGAACACTGCACGTACTTAGGCGTCTGGCGAGAGAACGTGCGCGAGCTGCGCAGTGAGGCACAGACAGGTCTCGCCGTGCTCGGCTTGTGGCGCGTCTTCTGCTACTGGCTGCAGAAAGCCGAAGAGCCGGACGCGATGGAAGACATCGCACCGGCAGAGCTCGCCTGGCACTATGTGCGTCAAGCCTCGCAATGGGTCGCAACGAACGGTCGCCGCAACACGGTGCGCTGCGCCGACGCCGCTGCAACCATAGAAGCCTGCAACGCCGATGCGCTCTTGCTCGCGCCTCCCGCACGCGGTGGTCATCGCAGCATCGATCCACGCATCTGGATGTGGGAGGCGTGGTGGCGCGGCAACCCCGCTTTTACACTCGAGCAGCTCTACGCCGAGAGCACCTTCGGCACGCATCCGAGCGAAAACGAATACACATCAGCCCTAAAGCGGCTGATAGAGAAAGCGGTGAAGTACCCTCTAATTCTTCTTCTCACCACATCACCTCACGCACCTGAGGTGGAGTCGCTGCTGCGAAACTCCGGCCGCACCGTCGAAACCGTCGTCCCTTCCCCAGAGGAAGTTTACATAGCTGCGAAACGCTGAAGCTACGGGTCGTAAGGCGGCATCCGACCGACGAGCGAAGCCAGGATGGCGAGAGCTACTTCTGAAACCGAGCCCAAATAAGGCACAAGAGCGCGAGGATCCACAGCACCACGAGGTGCGTGACGTGATGCGCGTGCCCGGCACCAGATGCGGTCAGGAAGCCGATCTTCCCGAGCCCGTACAGGATACCGAGCACGAAGAAGATCACGGCGAGCAAAAGTGCGAGAGCTTTCACGTAAGTACTCCTATGTGGGCGAGAACGAGACAGAGTGCGCCGAAGATCAGACAATACCATCCGAACGGGCGTAGGTCATTTCTCTTGAAGTAGCGGGTAAGGAAGGCGACGGAGAGATAGGCCGCGATCGCGGCGACGACTCCGCCGGCGAGCGCCTCGAGCCCGGCGAGGTGCGCTCCAGGGGCGAAGAGACGGGGGATCTCGAGCAGTGCGGCGGCGCCGATCACCGGTGTCGCCAGGAGGAACGAGTAGTGCGCGGCTTCCTCATGGTCGAGATCGCAGAGCAACCCGCCGGCAATCGAGGCGCCGGAGCGCGAGATGCCCGGGAGCAACGCGAAGGCTTGCGCGATACCGACCGCCGCGCTCTGCGCGTAGCTCATCTGCTCGATGCGACGCGATGCTCGCGCCGCGGCATGCTGGCGCCGGCGAAGGAACTCGCCGAGGAACATCACCGCACCGTTGACCATGAGGAACGCGGCCGCGGCGGCGGCCGAAGCGAAAAGCCTGCGCACCGGATCCTGTGCGATGACTCCGATGATCCCCACCGGGATCGTGCCCACGACGAGACGCCAACCGACGGCCTCGTCGCGGTCTTGCGAGAGTTGTCCGCGTAGGACGCTCCGCACGAGTGCACGCACGATGCGCCACCACTCCTCCCGATAGAAGAGGACGAGCGCGAGCGCCGTGCCGAGATGCAATACGACGACGAACGCAAGAAACGTGGGATCCGAACGATCGATGTTGTGCCACTGCAAGAGCGCAGGGACGAGAATCGTGTGGCCGAGACTCGATACCGGGAAGAGCTCGCTGACGCCTTGCAGGATCGCGAGCGCGATCGCCTGTGCGAACGTCATCACCAGGGCGTGAACTGCACGCGGAAGAGATAGCTCGAGGCGATTTCCTTGCAAGCGTGACGCGCCGGCGCGTACTGCGCGCCGCGCGCCATCGAGAGCGCGATCGCGTCGAACGTAGGATCACCTGAGGTCGCTGCAATTGTCGCGCCTGTGACGCTGCCGTCGGCAGCGATTTGAACCTGGATTGCGGCGACGCCCGAGACGGCGAGCGCGCGAACGGACGGTGGAATCTGCGGCGGCGGCGGCGTCTGGGCCAACGCGGCCGGCGCATCGGGAGCAGCGCAGCGTGTCGCCGGAGTCTGCGAAACTCGCATCGGTGTCGGCGGCGGCGTGGGAACCGGCGAGGGCACCGCGGCGGGTGCGCTCGGTTGCGGCAGGGCGCTAACCACCCGCGGTGGTGCAACGCGTGGCTTGCGCGGCGGAGGCGTGCGCGGTGGCGGCGGCGTCAGGTGCAATACGACGGTTCGCTCGCGGTACTCCGCGTTTTCACGCTCGGGCGTCGGCCGAGGCGGATGAACGAGTAAGGCAACGATAACGTGCACGAGCACCGAGAGCGTAAAGGCTGCGACCAGCACCCAACGCGCACGGCGAAGCGTAATGCGCGGCGCTCCCCGCTATTCCGGCGTGAACGTAACGATGAACTGATACGGCGTCGTGACCGGCTTGCAGTTCACGAGGTGCGGCGCGTAGGTGGACTCGCGCGCCACGCGCAGCGCCTCACGTTCGATCGCCCCGTTGTGCGCCGGGTCGGACATGATGCTCGGTGCTCCGACAAGCTCTCCCGAGGGACCCACCGTTACGACCACGACGACGTCGACCTCGCCGAGCCCCGCATCCTCCGCAGCCTGCGGGTAATCGACAGGCGGCACGTCGATCGTATGCGCCTCCTGATTTGGATCGGGACAGTTACCCGGCGTCTCGACCGGAGCCGGGGCCGCGGTCCCGGTGCCGGCGGGGAGGCCGACTTCGCTGCCCTTCGGCGGAGCATGGTACTCCGACTGAGGCGCAGCGTTGCCGGAGTGGCTCAGATGCGGAACGTTCAGCTTGAGCGGTTGCGGATGCGACTGCGGATGCTGCTGCACTTGGTGCGGCTGCGGCGTGGGAGGCGGCGTCGGTGTCGGCGGCGGGGGAGTCGGCGGCGGCTTGAGCGTCTGAAGGTGCTGAATTTGAATCGGGGCCTCGGTCTGCTCTTCTTTTACTTGGTTCAGGTTGCGATAGAACGGCAATGCGACCAACTCGAGAAAGACCGCGATGATAAACGCCCATCCGGTGAAGTTTCTGATCTTCTCACCGGTGGTGATATAGCGTCCCTGGCCGTTGCGATTTGCCATTCTACGCTACGTGGAGCCCGCCGGCGATCCTTGCACGTGATTCGCCAGGCCGAAGGTGTTGAGCCCCGCGCCTTGCGCTGCGTCCATCACTTGCAGCAACAGACCATAGCTCACCGTCGGATCGGCTTTGATGATGACGCTTCTCACGCCGTGCCCGACCGACGTCTCGAGCGCCTCGAACTGGGTGTGGGCGTCGCGAATGTTCACCGCCGACGAACCGATCTCGACGATATTGCTCTTCGCGTCGGCTGCGCTGATGATCACCACCACCTGCGAGGGCGCGACGCGCGTCTTGTTGTAGGCGTCCGGCAGCTTCGGCTCTTTGGTCACCGCGGCAAGGATGATGAAGATGATGAGGAGGACCAGCAGCACGTCCGTGAAGGGCGTGATGTTGATCGTCGACATCACATCTTCGTCGCTGCTTGCGGTTGACAGTGCCATAGTGGGCTCGTTATCTCCTTACGACGTTACGAATCCGACGTTGTCGTCGCCCGCCATTCGCGCGGCGTCGAGGATACGAATGATGATGCCGTAGGGTGCCTTTGCGTCCGCGATGAGGGAGATCTGTTTGTTTCTACCGCGCTTCTGCACGTCGGCAGCGAGGATTTGGTAGACGCTCTGAGCGTTCGCCCTCGTCCCGTCCACGTAGATGACGCCCTTGTCGTTCACCATCACCGTGATGTTGTTGTGCGTATTCGTGATGTTGGTCGGCGTGTTGCTGCTCTTGCCGAGTTGCTTTTCGAAGCCTGGAGGGGCCGAAATCGCGGCGAGGATCATGAAGATGATCAGGAGCACGAG
>JASHTE010000259.1 GCA_030040695.1 Vulcanimicrobiota bacterium
CTCTCCTAGCTCTAAGGTTCCCTAGCAGGGGGGCTAATCGGCCTCCCGAAGTGATGGCCCAAGGATTGCCCTTGGGGTAGCTCACGAGGACCGACGCGACCGAGGACCGGTGCGGCGGCGTGAGCTGCCGCTTCAGCGTTGGAGCACCGGGGGACAATCCGAGGTCCTCATCTTCTTAACCTAGGAGGAAGCTTTGAAGCGACTGAGCATCGGGGTCCTCACCGCGCTGCTGGCAGCCGGTTTCGGACTCAACGCGGTCGCTGCTCCATCGGCCTCTGCTACGCATGGAAACATTGGAACCAATGCGGTCGCGCAGGCCTCGGATCAGGCACCGCCGCCCGACTTCGGCTCACCGCCGTCGGGGCAAATACCGATTCTCTATAACGATCATCACGTCTACTCCAAACCAGACGTTCTGAAGCAGGATCGCGTGCTCGCCGCACTCGTGCGCCACGGCACGATCCTGATTCCCCTGCGCTCGATGTTCGAGCAGATGGGTGCGACCGTATCGTATGATCCGGCCACGAGAACCGTCGACGTGACGAAAGCGGGCGCCGACGTCAAGGTGACGGTCGGCAAACCCGAAGTCGTCATTAACGGCGAGACGCGTCCGCTGGACGTGCCGCCGATCATCTACCACGGGATCGTTCTCGTTCCCGTGCGCGTGATTTCCGAGGGCATGGGCGCCTACGTACAGTGGGTGCCGGATCGCCACATCGTGGTTGTTCGGTACATCCCTGCAACGCCACCGCCTCCGCCGCCCCCGCCGCCGACGGCACCGCCGCCGCCGCCGCCACCTCCGCCACCGCCTCCGCCGCCGTACCACGATCTCTACGTGGCCGGTGACTACATCGTCTCACCGAAGGTGTACAACGAGTTCAGCCCGGGCAACACGAGTAACAACAACGTCGGTGGTTTCTCGTATCGTTTGCACGGCGCAGCTGAGTTCGATCTCGGCGACCTTCCGTGGATGCTCGAAGGCGACTACAGACAGATCAACTACCCGCATAACTGCTCCGGCTCGACGAGCGATCCCGAATGCTATGTGACGAACATCGGCAACAACGGCTCGAGCTTCGTTCCGGCCTTTACGGTGCGGGATTACGATCTCGACGTTCACCTCGGCTTCCGCGTATTGCAGCCGCGCATCTACATCGGCGTCGGCTACATGTGGCGGACGAACAACTACGGCTATCCGCACATCAACAACTGGGGCTTCGGTATCTCGAAGCTACCGGATCTTGACCATCCGTTTAGCTGGTACGGCAGCGCCTGGTACTATCCGGACGTTCATGGCGACTATGGTTCCTTCATCGTCGCCTACAACATCCTGAAGTACGACATCGGCGTCGACTACTCGATCGTCAATACTCCGATCATGATCGAGGCCGGCTGGCAAGGCGAGCGCGGATATCAGCTTAATGACTCACCCGACGGCACGATCCAGAACGGCCCGTACGTCGGCTTGGGCATCAAGTTCTAGCCGCAGCTCTCGTCAAATAGGAAAAGAGGAGAGCCTCCGTCACCGGAGGCTCTCGCTTTTTTGGCAAGCTCGGGCACCTACGTAGGCATCACTTCGGGTGCCGGCGTTTCGGGCTGCACGCACGGCGGCGTGATAACGTCGATCTTCGGCTGACCCGGCGGCGTCGGTGTCGGCGTTTCGACCGGCGACGGCTCTGCTGTCGGGCTCGCGGTCGGCTCGTCGCGCCGGCCGCGTCCCGGCGAAGGCGTCGGCAACGGTGTCGGGCAGATTTGGGCGAGCGCGAACCAGTGCTCCGTAAACCCGAGAGCGATATCTCTGCGCAGTGCCTTCGCGAAGTAGGACGTTGGGTAGACGCTGATCACGTGTTGCATGTAGGCCCACGTGAGCTGCTGCGCGTCCTGCGTGTACACCTTACGGAGGGCCCCAATCATCATGAAGTAGCTACGCGCCAGCTGCGGGTCTCCTGGATATTTGCGCTCCCACTGATGCAAGGCTTCATCTGCGAACATCAGTTTCGCGATGAGCCGCGGATCGATAGTATAGGCGCCCGCCTCGATCGCGACATCGTGAGCCGTGTTGTCGATGCCGAGGTAGCTGATCTTCAAGCGTCCGAAATACTCGTCGCCGGGCGCAGAGTGATGAAAATCATAACATTCATGCCGCTGCCATTTGCTCGGCAGCGAGGAGCAGGGGTCCTGGGAACGGGCCGCGCTCTTCGCGGACGACGCGCTGTGCGGCTGTCTCTGCTGCGCGGCAGAGGCCGGGACGAGACCGCTGCATACGAGAACGCAGGCAGCGGCGCAAAGCATTCGGTGCATGCGCGGCCCTTCTTCGCGGCGCCGCCCGGGGACCTGCGCACATTCGAGACGAATCGCAGCCGTCGATGAGACGCTCTCTGCGCGTGGCGACCGTTCAGCTCCGCGCTCACGACGTGGCGGCGTTTGGAAACGCGTTCTCGCACATCGAGCAGCGTGTCGACGAGGCCTCCGCAGAGGCAGAGCTCGTCGTTCTCCCGGAAGGCACGATCCCCGGATATGTGCTTGGTTTCGGCCCGCTCGACGAGCACGCGATCGACGAGGCCGTGCAACGCCTGCGCACGATAGCGACCAAGAGAGGGGCCGTCATCGTTGTAGGTGCCGCGGTCGGCGCACCAGGCGCCCTGGGCAACGCCGGCATCGTGATCGATCGCGACGGCAGCCTTGCAGGCCGCGCGGAAAAGCTCTTTCTCTGGCACTTTGACCGCCGCTGGTTTACACCCGGTGATAGCATAGCGCCGATCGAGAGCTCTCTTGGCCGTCTTGGAGTCTTGGTCTGTGCCGACGGCCGAATGCCGGAGATCTCTCGCGCCCTCGTCGATCGTGGCGCCGAGATTCTCGTCATGCCGACGGCTTGGGTGTCGAGCGGTCGAAATCCAGATGCTCTCGAAAACTTGCAGGCAGACGTCCTCGGCCGCGTGCGTGCATTCGAGAACGGGACGGCCTTCCTCGCTGCAAACAAGTGCGGCGTGGAGCGTGAGATGGTGCTGTACTGCGGTAAGAGCCAGATCGTCGACTCGCAAGGCAACATCATCGCGATGGCGGACGAGCGAGATGAGGCAATGCTCTGTGCGACCATCGAGGTCGGCGAGCAACGTCCCTATCGTACGAATCTCGCACCACCTGTACTGCGGAGGGTGGGAAGCGCGTCATTCAGGCTTGCAGTGAGCGCGTCGCCGCTTCCGCCGGACATCGACGAGCGTCTCGAGCTTTTGGAGTGCACACAGGTTATCGCGCCGGCGGCTCCCGAGCGTACGGCTGCGCTCGACGACGTCGCGGGCGTGGCGGTCGTCGGCGACGCAGAGATGCGTGACCCTAGCAGCCTCGTGACCTATCGGCGCGCAGGCTACCGTTTCGCTCTCTGGCAAACACGCGGCGACGCTTGGACAGGGCTACTCGCGCTGGCGCGTGCCGCAGAGAACCGAATCTACGTTGCGGTCATCGACTCCAGCCGCGAGCGCGCTTTCGTCGTCGACCCGGACGGCGCCGTCCTCTGCGGAGCATTCGACGGATATCGTCTCGCCGCGTGCGCGATTGACCTCGCCAAGACTGCCCAGACGATGGTTGCCCCTGGTACGGACGTTGCGGAAGGCATCGAGCGCATTCGCAGCATCACAGCGGCGCCGGCGTCCAGGACCTTCTCGTGATTCGGCTGTTCGCCTGGGTCACGTGCGCGTTTGTGTTCCTTGGCGCCGAGCACCCTCTCGCGATCGCGCAGTTCGCAAGCCGGGCATATTCGTTGCTCCCGGGCAGCCGTTTCGCGGTGCGATTCGCCTCGGCGGGTGCACCATCCAGCACCGCCTCCGTCGGCGGCGGTCGCTTCGACGACGGCTTCTTCATCATTCCCATGAACGCGCACCCCGGAGATGCGACGCTCGTCGCAGCCGGCTCATCGGGGATCGCGGTTCGCGGCATTCACATCGTCGCCCCACCGAGAGGAAGAGTGCTCGCCGTCGCATCGTACGAGGACGGCATCGTTTTTCACGACCCCCGCACGTTTACGATGCTCGGAACGCTCGCGACAGGCGGTGCGCCGAGCGACGTCACGGCACTCGGCGAACACGGCGTGGCGACAACGGATACCGATGGAACGAACGTAACAGCAGCCGGGCTCTCCCCATGGAGCGTTCGCACGGTTGCCGGTGTGCCGCTCGGTGACGAACTCATTGCTGACGCACCCCTGCACGCGCTTTTCGTCACGGAGCGCGAACTCGATGGTAAGGGCGGTCTGGCGCGCATCATCGGCGATCACGTCGCGAGCACCGTCACCGGATCGACAGCCGAAGGAGTTGCTCTTGATATCCGCCGCCAACTCGTCTACGTCGCCGATACGAACGACGATGACATTGCAATCGTCGATGCGCGTACGCTGCGCACGGTGGGTCGCATCCGCCGGATCCCGCGCGCCTTCGCCCTCGCGCTCTCAGCCGATGGATCGCGCCTCTATGCCGTCTCGAATCAAGGCATCGCGACGCTCTTCGGCGCGGCAGGCTTCGTGAGCGAGATTGCACTGGGCGACTCGCGACCGGGGATACTCGTCCGCAGCGAGCCGTTGGCATTTCCGGTCGGCGTCGCGCTCGACGAGGAGCGGCACGAGCTCTACGTAACGGACGAACAAGCAGATGCGATCGACGTGCTCGACGCAAACACGCTGCGAGCCACGCGCCCCGCCTTGCAAACGTGCTCGATCCCTTGGAAACCGCTGCTCGATTCGCACGACGCGCGCCTCTACGTTCCCTGCGCGGGAAGCAACGAAGTCGATGTGTTCGACACTCGTACACTCCGCCGCATCCGAGGTGCACCGTTCCGTACGGGCGGCTATCCACTGGCAGTCGCGAGCGTTCAATGACGTTGCGCTCGACGCTCGCAGCCATCGCGTTTGTCGTCTCTCCGCTCTCCGCCGCAGCAGCCGAGCTGCCGACACGGCTCGACTTGGGCGCGCCGTTCCCGCGCGTCGTCGTCGAGGCGCCGCAAGTCGAGGAGATCGCCCCCGGCATTGAATATGGGGACTACGAGCTCTGGAGCGAGCTTGGTCCGATCTCGGTGCACGTCGTCGCCGCCGATCTCACGAATCCCAACGTACACGTGCAGACGGTGCTCGGCGATGACGCGCTCGCGTCCGAAGGCGAGCGCCTGACATCGATGGCACAGAGAACCGGCGCCGTAGCGGGAATCAACGGCGATTACTTCGACATCGGTGTGAGCAATCGGCCCACAAATATCGTCGTTCGCGACGGAACGCTCCTCCGTACCCCGGACAAACGCTACGCGATTGCAATCCTGCGATCGGGCTCCGCGCACCTCACGCAGTTCTCGTTTACGGGCTCGGTTCAGATCGGCGCGCAGAGCCTCGGCCTCACCGGCATCAATGAAATGCCGTCGCATTTCACCGACATTTCGCTGCTCACGCCCTCGTTCGGCGCGATTCCCGAAGGCGACGGGTACACGCTCGTCGCACTCGACCCGACTAC
>JASHTE010000260.1 GCA_030040695.1 Vulcanimicrobiota bacterium
CGATCGCCGCAGCGAAGTTGTCGTAGAGCTCCATGAGATAGGGGACGTTCGGCTGCACTGAGGCAAGGTGCGCATACGGCGATGCTTTGCATTGGAGCTCCGCGGTTTCGCTGGCGTCGACACTGTACAGCGTCGTCTCGGTCGCGCTCTTACCACTCTCGACCGCGGTGCGGTTCTCAGCGTGAACGGCAAGCGTGAACGCATTTTGTGCGGTCGTTGCATCGACCGCGAGGCGCGCGATGAGTCCCTCGCCATAGTCGACGACGGCAAAGGCTCCATCGTCGACGGTCGAGGTAAACTCCCCCTGCGCGTCGTGACGCTGGGGGTTCGCGGTGCGAATATATCCCGTTGCGCGCTGTGGGGCGCGGCCCGCGAGCCAGCTCGCCATGTCGATCACGTGCGAGAGGAGTGCGCCCGCGATGCCGCCTCCGCGCTCACGCTGGAACCACCAGCCGCGTGCGCGCGTCCCTTGAACACGCAAAAAGTCGGCGAGCTGCGTCACTTCGATCTCGCGCAGCGGCTTCACGTGTCCGTTGACGATCATCTCCTTGATTGCCTGCCGCGCCGGGACCCAGCGGAACTCATGGGAGAGCGCGCAGACGGTTCCCGCGCGCTCCGAGGCCTCGAGCATCTCCTGTGCTTGCGCGACGTTCAGAGCGAAGGGTTTCTCGCAGAGCACGTGTTTCCGCGCGGCGAGCACCGCGAGCACATCCTCGCGATGCACGAAGGGAGGAGCGGCGACGGTGACGGCGTCAAGCTCGCAGCCGCGTAGCATCGCTTCGCATGACGTAAACGCGTGCGCGATCCCGCGCTCTCTCGCAATGCTCTGCGCCGAGTGCGGCGAGGCGAGCGCAACCACGCGGAAGGCAGGGTGTGCGAGAAGCGCGGGAAGATGCGCTCTCACACCAAAGCCGGCTCCGACGATGCCTATGCGAATGGGATCTGCCACGATGTCCTCTTACCCGTGGGAAAAAATTATCATCCTGAGCGTGGCGCTCAAGCTCTGTGCGCGATCAGCGCAAGCGTTAGGGGCCGAAGGCGATGCCGTACACGTCGCTAACACCCGTGAGAATCATCGTCGGCGTGCTCGACGCGGTGATCGGCTCCGCCACCTTCCACACGTTCCCGTCGGCGTCGACGGCCCAGAGACTCCCTGATCCGTCGAAGGCGAGGCCGAGGACGATTGTGCCCGCGCTAAACGTGATGCCGAATGTGGGCGTGCTGCTATTCGTGAGCGGCGATGCGTAGACGTTTACGACGCCGTCGGAGGTTGCATTCGCGACAAAGACCCGACCTTTGGAGTCGACCCTTAGTCCGAAATTGTTCCCATTGGGCGTGACGCCGGCGGACGGTACGCTCGAGGTCGAAAAGGGCGGCGAGAACTGGTCGACGTCCTCCTCGTCGCTCGTGTAGAGATCGCCGTTCGGGCCGAAGGCGATGTCGGCTGGAGACGCGAGCCCGCCGGCGCCCACGTTATTTGGAATAGTGTACGAGGGTGAGGCCGAGGCGCTCACGGGGCCGTCGTAGACATCGACATAGCCACTATATGCGGCTGCGGAGACGTCGGCATGTTGGTCGGAGACGTAGATGTTTCCGGATGCATCTTCCGCCGTGGCTTCCGGATACGTCTCCGACGTCGTTAGGCTAAAGGCCGGCGTGCTCGAGTCGGTGAGTGGTAAATCGTAGACGTAAACGGTGTTGTCGCGACCGAAGTCGGGGACATAGAGGCGGCCCCGAGAATCAACGAATAGGAAGCCGGGGTTCTGCGCGGAGAGAGTGACGCTCGGCGTACTCGTGGCGGTTACGGGCACCGTAAAGGCTTCGATTACCGTTGCGCCTCCGCCGAGCATCGAGAGATACATGTGCTTGATGGCGAGCGCGCCCAAGCCGCCAGGTGGATTGAACGCAGTCCCGCTGCTCTTGCAGCCGGTAGTCGCCAAGGTAGTGGCCAATGCGAGAGCTGCTAACAGAGAGAGGCGAAACACTTTCATAGTTACCTCGGATCGAGCCGAGCTACTTCTATATCGGTGTTTACGGGATGCTCGCTACCCTCACTCTGGCCAAACGCTTAGGATTGAACGAAGGCTTTACAAAGCGTCGTGTACGACGAAAAATGCGGCAGCCCGAGTCGAGGCGCAATCCGCGGCATTTTGGCGAGGCATCAGTATAGCGCCCTCAGTATCTCCCTTAGCAAGGCGAGTGCTTGCTCAAGTTCTTGTTCGCCGATGACGAGCGGCGGTGTGATCGAAATAACCTCTCCTCTGACCCCTGCCTGCAAGAGGATGAGCCCGCTCTTGAGCGCGGTCTTGACGACTCGGTCCGCAACCGCTCCGTCAGCGAGCTCGATGCCCCACATCATGCCACGCCCACGCACGTCGACCACTGCGTCAAGCCCTGCAATCGCCGTGAGCGTCGGTACCAGATCTTCGCCGAGACGTTTTGCGCGCGCGCATAATCCGAGACGCTCGATCTCCTCGATCGTCGCTAACGCTGCGGCACATCCTAAGGGATTGCCGAGGTACGTCGACGTATGCAACGCCTCACCCTCGGAGAGGGGCCACGCGTCCATCACTGCGTCGTTGCCGGCCATCGCGCTGATGGGAAATCCCCCGCCCATCGCCTTTCCGACGCAGAGTATGTCGGGAACGACGCTTTCGTGCATGGACGCAAACCATTCGCCGGTACGTCCGAAGCCGGTATAGATTTCATCGAACACGAGAAGAATGCCGAGCTCGTCGCAAATTGTGCGCAGCCCTCGAAGGTAACCAAACGGAGGAACGATGAGGCCGCCGCGCGCCTGGATCGGTTCGACGAAGAGGGCGGCCACGTCATCACGATTGCTGAGCGCAGCGCGCGCCGCGGTGAGAGTATCTTCGAGCGGCGTCGACGCGTGAGGATAGCCGAGCAGCAGCGGGCGCGCCGGCAGTATGGCTTCGAAGGGTTCGCGAAAGCGCTCGATGCCGCAAAGGGCGAGCGAGCCGAGCGAGAGCCCATGATAGGCGCCGGAGAAAGAGGCGAAAGCGGGCTTTCCCGTTGCGAGTGCCGCTGTCTTCATTGCGGCTTCGATTGCCTCGGAGCCGGTTGTCGCGAGAAAGGCCTTCGAGAGCGGCGCCGGCACGATCTGCATGAGGCGTTCGAGGAAGCGGACGCGCACTTCGGTGGGATGGACGTCGCCCATCCCGTGCATGAGATGCTGGGCCTGCTCTGCAATCGCGGACGCGACGCGCGGATTTGCGTGCCCAACCGCTCCGACGCCAAAGGCGGCGGTCAAGTCAGTGTAGCGATTACCGTCGACGTCGACGACACTCGCGCGGCTGGCAGATTCCCAAAAGACCGGAAAATCGTCGCCGAGATACGTAACGTTGCGCGACTCCCGCGCGGCAAGGCGGCCGCGCAGCAGCTTCGAGCGTGGTCCGGGGATCTCTCTCAGGGGACCGGCTCCGTGCGGATGAACTCTGCAAAGCGCGGTCGCCCGCCGTGGGCGACATGGAGCGGCGGTCGTTGGAGTTCTCCAAAAGCACCTATGCGAATGCCTTCCGCACTGAGCTTCGTATGGATCTCATCGCGCTCGCCGGCGACCGCGCAGGCTTCGATCGGGATGCGATGGCGCTTGATGTAGACGCCGGTTTCGTTCGGTTCATCGACCACATGGAGCGCGAGGACGCGCGGAAGGAACGCGGGGGCGCGGTCGGGCTCGCCCATCTGGAGGAGAAACGACGCGCCGGCATTCGAGTAGCATGGCACGCCGCGGAAGAGTGCGAGGTCGCGGGCGGCCGCAACGCGTGCGGCTACCGC
>JASHTE010000261.1 GCA_030040695.1 Vulcanimicrobiota bacterium
GCAGTGATGCCGTCGGAGCTCATCGGCGCTAGTACGAGCGCGGAGTATCGCGCAGTACGCGGCTCGGTGATCCGCGGCAGCCTCTCTTCGTGCGTCCAGGCATTGAGCGCGAAGAGCACGAGGGCAGCCGGGACGAGCGCGCGAACGAGCGGGGGCTCACGCGGACGCGCCGCATAACCGCAGAGCGCCATAATCGCGAGCGCGTCGAGCAGGCGCCCTTCGGCCGAGAGCGGCGCAAGGGCAAGGGTCCCGAGCACGGAGGCAATCCCGAAAAGGAGAAGCGGGGTCACGCGCTTCTATCACGGCGTCAAAGGAAAGGTGAAAGATTGCGGATCATCGTGACGGGCGGCGCCGGCTTCATCGGCTCGCACATCGTCGACGAGTACCTCGCCCAAGGTCACGACGTGCTCGTCATCGACTCGCTCTGGGAACACGGCGGTGGGCGTCGTGCAAACGTACCCGATCGCGTCACCTTCGTGCCGATGGACATTCGCGACAAGAGCATCGGCCGCGTCTTTGCCGAGTTCCGCCCAGAGGTCGTCAGCCATCACGCGGCCCAGGCATCCGTGGCGATCTCCGCGCGCGATCCGGGCCTGGATGCCGATGTCAACGTCGTCGGCCTCTTGAACGTGCTGGAGAACGCCGTCAAAGTCGGCGCGCGCAAGGTGATCTTCGCCGGCAGCGGCGCAAGCTTCGGCACCCCCGAAGCCTTTCCAATCACCGAGGGGACGCCGCAGCGACCCAGCTCACCCTACGGCATCACGAAGATGGTCGCCGAGCACTATCTGCGCTTCTATAAGGAAGACCACAACCTCGATTTCACGTCGCTGCGTTACGGGAACGTCTACGGGCCGCGTCAGGACCCGAACGGCGAGGCGGGCGTGATCGCAATCTTCATCGGCAGGTTCCTCAAGCGCGAGGGCGTGCGCATTGACTGGGACGGTGGGCAGACGCGCGACTACGTCTACGTGAAAGACATCGCGAGGTGCAACGTCGATGCCCTGACGCGCGGCTCGGGCGAGTGCTTCGTCATCGGGACCGGTATCAAGACGAGCGTCAACGAGATCTACGCCATGCTCGTCGATATCAGTGGCTTCGAAGCGCCCGTGTCGCACGCCGAGAAGCGCCCAGGCGACGCACGAGACGCGCAGTTCGACTCGACGCTCGCGCACACGCTCATGGGCTGGCGCCCACGGACGTCACTGCACGACGGGATGCTCGAGACGTACGAGTACTTTAAGAAGCTCGTCTCGCCGTAGCCGCCTTCATCTCACGAGATTGAGCAGCTTATCGGGCACGTAGAAGTGCCTGCGAGGTTTGTTGCCCTCGAGCTGCGCGCGCACGTTGGGTTCAGCGAGTGCAAGTGCGAGCGCCTCGGCTTCGCCGAGTCCCGGCTGCACGGCGAGGCGCGCGCGAATCTTGCCGTTCACTTGTACGACGAGCGTGATTTCGTCGAGCGCGATGAGCGACTCATCCGGCTGCGGGAAACGCTCGAGGTGCACCGAGCTCGTATGGCCGAGGCGCTCCCACAGCTCCTCAGCGATGTGCGGCGCGAATGGCGCGAGAAGCAACGGAATCATCGAATACGCGTAGCGCAGAGCATGGGACTCCGGCGCTTCGCGCTGCAGCGCCGACATGGCGTTGAGGAGCTCGTCGAGCCTCGCGATTGTCGTGTTGTAGTGAAAGCGGCGCGACGTGGTCTCGTCGATCGCGGACTTCGCAGCAACGTTGAGCGCTCGCAGGACCGATTTCTCCGCTGAGGTCGTCGCTGCCGGAGCCTCTTGGCGATCCCTCGACTTCGCGCCTTCGGCGCTCCGCTCGGGATGACAGGCTTCGCACAAGCGCCATACTCTATTGATGAAGCGGACGCGGCCCGTGATACCCTCGTCGGTCCAGTCGCTCGTGTCTTCGGGCGGCGTCGCGTAGAGGAGAAAAAGACGCATCGCGTCCACGCCGTTGCGTTCTGCAGTCTCGTCGATCCCGACCACGTTTCCGCGTGACTTCGACATCTTCTCGCCATCGTGGAGTACGAAGCCCTGATGAAACAGATGTGCGAAGGGCTCGTCGTCGCCGGTCACCCAACCCCGGTCCGCAAAGAACTTGTAGAAGAAGCGCGAGTAGAGCAGGTGCAGTACGGCATGCTCGGCGCCGCCGATGTACTGATCGACGTTCATCCAGCCGGCGGCCTCGTCCCGATTCCATGGGCCCTGCGTATCGCGCGGAGAGAGGTAGCGAAGATAGTACCATGAAGACTCGAAGAAGGTGTCCATCGTATCCGTGTCGCGTTTTGCGGTTCCGCCGCATCGTGGGCAGCGCGCGTTCACGAATTCGGGGATCCGCGCGAGCGGCGAACCTTCACCGGTGATCGGTGCGTTCGGCGGCAGCAAGACCGGAAGCTCCGACTCCGGCACGGGCACCTCGCCGCACTTCTCGCAATAGAGAATCGGAATGGGCGTGCCCCAGTAACGCTGACGCGAGATAAGCCAGTCGCGCAGCTTATAGTTCACGCTTTCGTGTCCGGCCCCGATCGCTTCGAGGCGCTGCGCGATCGCCTTGCGCGCACGTGCGCTCGACATGCCGGTGAAGTCGTCGCTTGCGATGAGGCGTCCGTCCCCGATGAACGCCTCTTCGAGCGGCGCGAGTGCCTCGCGGTGGTGTAACGGCACGATGACCTGCGCGATCGGCAGCCCGTGCTTGCGCGCGAAATCGAAATCACGCTCGTCGTGGGCCGGCACCCCCATCACCGCACCGGTCCCGTACTCCGCGAGCACGTAGTTCGTCACCCAAATAGGCACGTGCTCGTGTGAGAGCGGGTTGAGCGCGTACGCACCTGTGAAGAGGCCGTCCTTCTCCATCAAGCTCGTGCGCTCGAGCTCCGATTTGGAACGCAGCGACGAAGCGAACGTGTCGATCGCCTCCGCGTGTTTCTTCGAAATCACGCTCTTGAGCAGTGGAATCACCGGGTGCTCCGGCGCAATCGCGAGGAAGGTCACGCCGAAGAGCGTGTCGGCGCGCGTCGTGAAGGCTTCAATGCGCCCCTTCGTGCGCTCGACGCCGAAGGCAAGCTCAACGCCCTCGCTGCGGCCGATCCAGTTGCGTTGCATCGTTTTGGTGCGCTCGGGCCAACCATCGAGCCGGTCGAGATCGGCAAGGAGGCGATCTGCGTACGCGGTGATCTTCAAGAACCATTGCGCGAGGTTCCGCCGCTCGACGTGCGCACCGCAGCGCCAACAACATCCGTCGATTACCTGCTCGTTGGCGAGCACGGTTTGATCGTGTGGGCACCAGTTTACCGGCGCCTCGCGCTTATAAGCGAGGCCGCGCTCGTAGAGGCGCAAGAAGAGCCATTGATTCCAACGATAGTACTCGGGCTCGCATGTCGCGAACTCGCGCGACCAGTCGTAACCTGTTCCCATGAGCCGTAGCTGGCGCTTCATGTTGGCGATGTTGGAGCGGGTCCAGGTCGCGGGATCGATACCGCGTTCGATCGCCGCATTCTCGGCAGGCAGCCCAAACGCGTCCCAGCCCATCGGATGGAGCACCTCGCGGCCGAGCATGCGCATCGTCCGGGCAACAGCGTCACCGAGGGTGTAGTTCTTTGCGTGTCCTACGTGCAGATCGCCCGACGGATACGGCAGCATCTCGAGAACGTAGTATTTGTCGCGCGAGGGAATGCGCGGCGCGGCGTAGGTGTGATCGCGCGCCCAGCGCTCCTGCCACTTTCGCTCCACCGATTTGAAATCGTAGGGCTCGGCCATGCGCCTTCGTACCGCCTCTTGCCGCGCGAAGCCTCCGTCGTGATCGAGGAACGTGACACGCTATCTCCTCGTCTTCGGTGGCGTCGCGGTCGCGACGCTTGCCTTCTTTCATCCTGCGCCGCACGCGCCGGAGGCACTCGCGCCGGCGTCTGCGCGGTCGCAGCACGCATTCCGAAGCCGCGCCTCGGAGCGGCGGGCGCAGATCGTCGTCTACGTCGCGGGCTCGGTACGGCACCCCGGCCTCTATAGTTTGAGTGAGGACGCGCGCGCCGATGAGGCCGTAGCGCGTGCGGGCGGCTTCTCGCGCGACGCTGACGAGGCCGGTGTCGATCTCGCGGAGCACCTCGAGGACGGCGACGAGGTCGACGTGCCCGCGATTGGCGCTTCTCATCGAAAGCGCGCGTCGCGCACGTCGCGCCGGCGCCGAAACTCCCATCGCCGCCGGAGCTTCAGCGGTGCCGTGAACGTCAACGCCGCTGACGCGCATGCGCTGAGCGAAGTTCCAGGAATTGGCCCGGCCATCGCACAGCGCATCGTAAACGTGCGCGAGCAAGAGGGGCCTTACGACTCGCTCGACGAGCTGCTCGACGTTGCCGGGATGACCGATGCAAAGCTCGATCGGGCGAGGCAGTACCTTCGGCTCTAGCGAATGATATTTTTACAATGGCCCTGCCTCCCAAGAAGACGCTGCCGCAGTTGGTGCGGGAGGCGCTCGCGGCTCCTCGTCCGGAGGCGGTCGTCGAGCGCGTTGACGGCGCATGGACGCCTCTCTCCAATGTTGCGCTTCTGGAGCGGGTCGAGCACGTTGCAGCGGCGCTGCGCGACGCCGGGCTCGCGGAGGGCGAGCGCGTCGCACTGATCTCCCACGACTGCGTCGACTGGATCGTGTGCGCGCTCGGAACGCTCTTTGCGGGCTGCGTCATCGTGCCGATCTATCCGACGCAGGCGATCGATCAGACGAGCTATATCCTCCAGCACTCCGGCGCGAAGTTGCTCTTCGTCGACACCGCGCACGCGCACGAGAGATTGCAGTCTGTCGCTTCGCTGCCGCGCGTCGTGCGTTTTGACGCGCAGGGAGAAGGCTCGCTGCGCGATTTCGAGCAACGCGGCGTGCAGTCTGCGCCAGCGCTAACGCACGCGACCCCCGACGATCTCGCCGTTCTCATCTACACGTCCGGGACGACCGGCAATCCCAAGGGCGTGATGCTCAGTCACGACAACATTGCCTTCGACGCGCAGTCGTCACTCGCGTACGGCTTCCATGGCATCTCGCCGCGCGAGACCGTCCTCTCGGCGCTTCCCTACTCGCACATCTTCGAGCACACGATGATCTACATTTATCTGCTCGCGCGAGTGCGTTATTACATCTGCCACGATCCGAGCGGACTGCTCGCCGATCTGCTGTACGTTCGGCCCGCAACGATGGCGGCGGTGCCGCGGATTTTCGACCGCGTGCTCGCCGGCACCATTGCCACTGCGTTGCAGCATGGCGGTTTGCAGGCGAAGCTCGTCCCTTGGGCGCTGCGTGTAGGTCACGATTACATGCACGCCAAGATGATCGAGCGCGTTTGGCGCCTGGGACTCTGGCTGCGCTATCTCGTCGCGCGTACGCTTGTCCTCTCGAAGATCCGCAAGCGCCTGGGGCTCGATCGCCTTCATTACTTCGTCAGTGGCAGCGCTCCGCTGCACGTCGACACGGCGATGACCTTCCTTGGACTCGGTCTGCCGATCATGCAGGGCTACGGCCTGACCGAGACCTCGCCCGTGACGACGGTGAGCCGTCTCGCCACGAATCGTTACGGTGCAGTCGGCAAGCCGATTCCCGGCGTCGAAGTACGGATCGCAGAGGACGGCGAGATTCTCACGCGCGGGCGACAGGTGATGAAGGGCTACTACAACGACGAGGCCGCGACTGCCGCCGCGCTCGAGAACGGATGGCTTCACACGGGCGACATCGGGCGAGTCGACAAGAAAGGCTTCCTCTACATCACCGACCGGAAGAGCGAAGTCTTCAAAACGGCCGGCGGCAAGTTCATCGCGCCGGCCCGCATCGAGTCGGCAATCAAACGGTCGTTGTACGTGACGCAGGCGATGGTAGTTGGGGAGGGGCGGCCGCATCCTGCGGCACTGCTCAACGTGAACTGGGACCTCGTGCGCGGCGCACTCGGTATCCCCGCGACGACGTCGCCCGCCGAGCTCGCTCGACGCGACGACGTCCTCACCTTTCTCACGAGAGAGGTCGAGCATCAAACGAGCGATCTCGCACCCTACGAACAGGTGCGGCGCATCATCGTGATTCCGGACGAGTTCACCGTCGAGAGCGGACACCTCTCACCTGCAATGAAGATCAAACGCCGTGTCGTCGAGCGGCAATATGGGCAGCAAATCGAAGGTGCCTACCAAGCGGACCTTCACGTACACGCTCATGCTTGAGACGCGCGTGGCCGGCGTGTACCCGCACGAGCATCCCGTCGATGAGATTCTCAGAGGGCCGATCAAGAGCAAGACGGTGTTCCCGGCGCTGCTCCTGCACCTTCTGGAGGAGCAACCCGATCACGGGTATGGTCTGATGCAGCGCATCGATAAGCTCTGTGGCGACCTGATCGCGGTCAACACGAACAAAATCTACCCCTTGCTGCGGCGTCTCGAGGAGCGCGGCTTCGTCAGCGCGACGTGGGATCACCCGACGAAGCGGTCCCGACGCATCTACGCGATCACGCCCGCGGGGGTCGAGCGCCTCGAACGCATCAAGCGCGCGATGAATCCCTATCTCGAGACCATCGAACGGGCGATTGCCCGTCTGCGGCATGCGCTCTACGAGAGCTCTGAAGGGCGTAGCGACCGCTAGCGACAACCTTGCGCCTCATGCTCCGTACCATTGCGGCTGCTCTAGCTGCCGTCTTCATCTTGGGAGGCGCGGGGAGCGCTCCGAGCGCTCCGGTGCCGCCATACACGCCCGACGCGGTGACCCATCATCGCATGTCACTCGACGGGCACACGTACGCCTACACGGCGAGGGCCGGAACGATTACGCTGCGGGACCAGCAGGAGCGGCCGACGTGCCGAATCTTCTACGTCGCCTACACGCTCGACGGCGCGAATCCGAGCTCGAGGCCCGTAACCTTCATTTATAACGGCGGACCGGGAAGCTCGACGATGTGGCTGCATATGGGTTCGATCGGGCCCAAACGCGTCGTCACGAACTCGAATGGGACGGAGACCGCCGGTCCTCCCTATCGCATCGTCGACAATCAGTACAGCATTCTCGACAAGAGCGATCTTGTTTTTATCGACATGCCGGATAGCGGCTTCGGCCGCATCTACGGAGCAGGGAAACCGTCCGATTTCTTCGGGGTCGACGAGGACGTCGAAGCGTTCGGCCAGTTCATCGAGCGCTATGTTACGAACTTCAACCGTTGGAATTCGCCGAAGTTTCTCTTC
Organism: Vulcanimicrobiota bacterium; assembly: GCA_030040695.1. Classification (GTDB taxonomy): domain Bacteria; phylum Vulcanimicrobiota; class Vulcanimicrobiia; order Vulcanimicrobiales; family Vulcanimicrobiaceae; genus Tyrphobacter. The sequence goes on from JASHTE010000261.1 coordinate 7,200, forward strand.
GGCGAGTCGTATGGTACGACGCGCTCTGCGAATCTCGTGAACTACCTGCAGAACTCCGGCATCACGGTCAGCGGCGTCGTGTTGCAGTCGTCGATCCTCAGCTTCGCGCTCGATTGGGAGTTCGACCCGACAGGTGTCGGCGGCGGCGACTGGCTCTTCGTCCTCTATCTGCCCAGCGAAGCCGCCACGGCATGGTACCATCACGCCGTCGAATACGGTGGCAGCCTGGCGTCGTTCACCGCGCAGGCTGAACGCTTCGCGTCCACCGAATATCTCGACGCGCTCGCGCAAGGATCGGCGCTCTCGCCGTCGACGTACGACGACGTCGTCGCGAAGCTTCATTATTACACCGGCCTCTCTGAGCAGTACATCCGCAACTCGAATCTCCGGGTCCCCTACTGGCGCTTCGAGAGCGAGCTTTTGCGGGAGCGTGGGCAGGTCGTCGGCCGGCTCGATGCGCGCTTCGAAACGTGGGCCCTCGACCGGACGGCGGAGTCGCCCGACTGGGATCCGACCGACGCAGGCATCGACGCGCCGTACACGACGGCAGTGAACTCGTACCTGCGTGAAGACCTGCAGTACCATACGCCGTTGCTCTACCGCTCGAGCGTCTATGACATCATCGATGCCAACGGCGGTTGGGACTGGAAGCACAACGACAACGAGGTAACCAACGTCGCCGTCGATCTCGCACAGGCGTTGACGTACAACAAGAACTTACGCGTCTTCTCGGCAAACGGATACTACGACTTCGCGACACCGTTTTATGCGACGGTGTACACGCTCACGCACTTGGGCGTGGCTCCCGCCATCGAGCGCCATATCACCTACGGCTTCTATCCATCGGGACACATGATCTACTTGAACATTCCTTCGCTCGCGCAGTATCACGCCGATTTGGAACGCTGGTACAGCCAGACCTTGGGGGTGCGATAGATGCGCACGAGAGAACGGTTCTGTGCTGTAGCGCTCCTCGCCTCACTCGTGGCGGCGGCGCCGAGCGCGGAGAACGCCGGCGTGGCGCCCGCGATTCCCGACGCCGTGACGCACCACACGATCGAGCTCGGCGGAAAGACGCTCGACTACACCGCGCGCGCGGGGACGATCGACGTGGAGAACGATCAAGGCCAGATTGGTTGCCGGATGTTCTACACCGCGTTCACGCTCGACGATGCGAATCCGTCTGAACGGCCGATCACGTTCTTCTACAATGGGGGTCCGGGTAGTTCAACGGTGTGGCTACGCATGGGCTCGTTCGGTCCCGTACGCGTCGACGTCGCCAACGGCGTCCCGACGGGACCGCCGCCGTACCGCCTGTTACCGAATCCGAACACGCTCCTCGATCGGACCGACGAAGTATTCATCGACATGTGCGGCAGCGGGTACAGTCGCATCATCGGCGCCGGTAAGCCAAAAGACTTCTTCGGAGCCGATCCGGACGTGCATTCGTTCGGACGATTCATCGACCACTACATCACGAAGTTCGGGCGCTGGAATTCGCCGAAGTTTCTCTTTGGCGAGTCGTACGGCACGCCACGCTCGGCGATGCTCGTGAACTACTTGCAACAGCAAGGCATCGGCGTCAACGGCGTCGTGCTCCTCTCGTCCATCCTCAACTTTGGGCTCTACGCGAGCACCTACGGCGACAGCGTGCCGCAGGCCGGTGGCGATTGGTCGTACGTCTTCTATCTGCCGACCGAGACGGCGACGGCGTGGTATCATCACCGCTTGCCGCCTGATGCGCCGAGCGACCTACGAACGGCAGTTCAGGAGTCGCGGAACTTTGCGATGGGCGAGTACTTGAACGCGCTCGCGCAAGGCTCGCGCCTCTCGCGCGGCGAGTATGACGACGTCGTCGCGAAGCTCCACCGCTTCACCGGCCTCTCAGAGGATTATATACGCTTGGCGAACCTCCGCGTTCGATACCCGACGTTCCTCGTGCAGCTCGAACGTAACGATGACACGACCGTCGGCCGCTACGACTCCAGGTACGAGAGCCAGACGCTCGACGACATCGAGAACCACCTGCCGTGGGATCCGACGGACGCTGCGATCGATGCGGCGTTCACTGCGACGAACAACTTCTACATCCAGGACGTTCTCGGATATCGTCCGCCGGAATCGTATACGCTGCTCGCGTATGCGCTCATCCATGCTGCCGGCGGCTGGGACATGACGCACGACCACGTTCCGGTGCTGAATACCGCACCTGACCTGGCGAATGCGATGGCGTTCAATCCGGATCTGCGCGTCTTTTCGGCGAACGGCTACTACGATTTCGCCACGCCGTGGCTCGCAACGGTCTACACGCTCGAGCACCTCAACCTGAAACCTGATCTCGAGAGCCATATTACGTACGGCTTCTACGAGTCAGGTCACATGGTGTACCTGAACATCGACGCGCTCGCGCAGTTCCATGCCGACCTCGAGAACTGGTACGCGAGCACGCTGAGCGGGCGCTAGCGGCGCTCTCGGTTCGACTCCTCGATACGCCGCAGCGTCGCGTTGAGCGTTGCCGAGAGCTCGGCGTACGCGCGGCGCATGTCCGCGCTCGGCGCAGAGTCGCTTTCCTCGACGCCGAATTCGAGCCTGTCGAAGGCACCACTGAGGGCGCTCAACGTCGTGAAGTCGACCACTGGCGTAGCAACCGAGTTGTCGGGATTGACCGGCGGCGTGATGCCGAGGAAGCGCGGATCCGTCGTCTCGCCGCGTGCGGTCTTAATCTCGGCGAGGCGCGCCTCGATCGCTTGCGCGAGCGCATACTGCGCGCGAAAGTCGGCATCGCTCGCGGTGACGCGGGGATCCTTCAACACGACAACGGCGCGCGAGTACGTGCGTCCGTTGTGTCGCAGGCGGATGACGTAGCGTCCCGGCGGAGCGAGCGGCCCGCGATCATCGCGCACGTGGAAGTCCCAGATGAACCGGTGCGCCCCGATACTCGCATCGGGAACGGGACTCACCGGCGCCCATGAGGGTGGGAAGTCGAGCGGCAACGGATTCACCGGCGGCGACGGATGCGCGCTCGACCAACTGCGCAGCGTGTGCCCTTGCGCATCGAGGACGTCGATCGCAACGTCACCCGGCGTACCGACGAGATAGTCGATCAAGACGCCGATCGGCGCATCGTCCGCTTGCGGCTCGTCCAGCGGGAACGGCGTCCCTTCTTCATAGTCGATCTGGCGCACACGATACGCGGAGGCGGGCGCGAAGAGGTACGCACCACTCCCTGCGCTGACATTTGCCATCTGCCGCAAGCGCGAGATGTCATCGAGGATGTAGATGCCGCGTCCATGCGTCGCGATGACGAGATCCTCGCCGTGCACGTCGATGTCGCGTACAGAAGAGACCGGAAGATCGAGTTGGAGTGACTGCCAGCGATTGCCGTCATCG